>CADBTX010000274.1 GCA_902797705.1 uncultured Lachnospiraceae bacterium
CCGTCCCCGATGGGGATTAGATATCTCTTCTTCCTGATAAGACCTCCGTCCCTCTTTTCCTTCAGGTGCTCATAGGAATCCTGATCCAGGGGAAGATTGTACTCCGAATGGCTTAGGTCACTGTTCCCCTCCATTTTCCGGGAACCCTTATAGGTCAGATAGTATTCATCATCTTCCTTTCTGACTCTCACTGTAGGTGAGCCGGAAAGGTAAGCCTGCTCGATCTCCAGACATCTCATATCCTCAAGGTTAAAGGGTATCTCTTTCACCAGCCACTTTCTCTCTATTTCCCGGTTATCCATCATCCTCTCCTGAAAAGCTTCACCATATCGGCGATCCTCTTACGCCTGCTCTTAGTGAAAGCATTTTTCTTCATGCGCCACTTCCAGTTATCTCCCAGGGTTGAAGGTGTATTTATCCTGGCTTCGCTCCCGAGGCCAAGAAAGTCCTGCATGGGGACTATGCAGATATCACAGACACTCATCATTGCCGCCCTTACAAATCTCCATGATATCTCCGAAGGAGGCACATCCTTTAATTCCAGATATTTATCCGCGAACCTCTTATCCCCGCTCTTCAACGACTCATACCAGCCGCGGCAGGTATCGTTGTCGTGAGTCCCCGTATAGACCACCGTATTTGAACTGTGGTGATGGGGGAGATAATCCGAATCTCCGTTTGCATCAAAGGCGAATTCCAGTATCTTCATGCCGGGATAGCCTGTGCGCTTTACAAGCCTGCGAACGGAATCCGTAAGGATCCCAAGATCCTCCGCGATTACCTCACGCTCTCCCAGTTCCTTTTTCATCCTGTCAAAGAGGGCATAGCCCGGTCCCTTTTCCCAGTGGCCGTTCTCAGCGGTCTTGTCCCCGTAAGGAATGGCGTAATATGAATCAAAGCCTCTGAAGTGATCGATCCTCACAATGTCGTAAAGTTCAAACACTCTTTTTAACCTCTTCATCCACCATTTGAAGCCGCTGTCTTTATGGTAGTTCCAGTCGTACAGAGGGTTTCCCCAAAGCTGTCCCGTAGCGGAAAATGCATCGGGAGGACATCCCGCCACGGCTTCCGGCATAAGGTTCCTGTCAAAGCGGAAAAGCTTCGGGTCTCCCCAGGCATCAGCGCTGTCAAGAGCCACATAGATGGGGATATCCCCCACGATCTTTATGCCGCTGTCATTGGCATATTTCTTAAGCTTCCTCCACTCTTCTTCAAATTCAAACTGCTGGAACTTGTAGAAGAGGATATCTTCCGCATACTTTTCCTTTGCTGCCTTTAAGGCCTTTCTCTCCCTCCGCCTTACGGGCTCCTCCCAGAAAAGCCAGGACGCTCCTTTTCTGTGATCCTTCAGGGCCATATAAAGCGCATAGTCCTCAAGCCAGAAGGCGTTTCTTTTTTCAAAGCGCTTAAATTCCTTCGTTCCCTCAATGCCGCTTTTCTTAAATGCCTTCCGCAGCATCTTGAAGCGGCTCTCATACATCTTTCCGTAGTCGATATAGGAGGGATTGTTCCCGAAATCATATTTCTGCAGATCTTTTTTTGAAAGCCATCCCTTCTCCACCAGGGTTTCCGGATCGATATAATAGGGGTTTCCCGCGAAGGTTGAAAAAGAAGAATAGGGACTGTCCCCATAGCTTGTGGGGCCGAGAGGAAGTATCTGCCACAGAGACAGAGACGATTCCTTTAGATGATCCACGAATTCATAGGCCTCCTTTGAAAAGCAGCCTATGCCGTGATCTGAGGGAAGGGTAAAAATGCTGAGTAGTACTCCGGCTGTCCTCATTGAACCTCCTTTTCTGCCGGCTTCTCCAGCAGACTCCCCGCCAGAAATCCGGCTGCACCGGCTCCTATGGCCAGATCGCCTAAGTTATACACGTACTTTCCCATAGGGATATAATCCACCACATAATGCCTTATGACCCGGTCCAGAGTGTTGCTGAGTCCCCCGGCCATAATAAAAACCCAGCCCCACTTCCTTATCTTGGAAGAAAGGCTGTCATCCGGCATAAAAAAGACCATCGGAATACCAATAACCGTAAGGAGTGCGGATACTGTCCTTACGATCTCCGGCCTGTTTCTCATTCTTTCTCCGGCAAATCCCCTGTTTAGGACTATCTCCTTATACTGCCCGGGATTGTTCTCAGCATGGAGCTTCACCAGCTGGTCTGAGGCCGTTATACACGCCCCCGCCAGGATATACTTCAGATTCCTCTTCAAGCGCCAGCACCCCCTTAAGGTCTATCAAAGGACCGCCTGTTCCCTTCACGTATTCTTCGGTGATGGTGACCCTTCCGATATTTTCATCCTTTGGAACCTGGAACATGATATCCAGCATAAAGTCCTCGATAACAGAGCGGAGAGCCCTGGCTCCCGTATCCCTTTCCATGGCCTTCTTCGCAATGGAATGCATGGCTCCGTCCGTAAACTTCAGCTCTACGCCGTCCATGGACAGCATCTTTTCATACTGCTTTATGATGGCGTTTTTCGGCTCCTTTAATATCTCCACCATCATATCCTCGGAAAGGCCCTCCATGGGACAGATAACAGGCAGACGCCCTATGAATTCCGGGATCATTCCGAATTCTCTGATATCATCGGCCGTAACCTTCTTTAAGACATTCTTCTCCTTGTCCCATCTGTCCTTGAGTTCAGCATTAAATCCGATGGAGGTCTCCTTGGAAAGCCTCTGCCTTATGATCTCGTCCAGATCCGGGAAGGCTCCTCCGCAGATAAAAAGTATGTCCTTTGTATTTATCTTCACTATGGGAACCATGGCGTTCTTGCTGTTTGCACCAACAGGAACCTCCACCTCGGATCCCTCCAGAAGCTTCAGCATTCCCTGCTGAACGGATTCGCCGCTGACATCACGGGTCCTGGTCTCCTTCTTCTTTGCGATCTTATCGATCTCATCCACAAAGATGATCCCCCGCTCAGCACGGTTGACGTCATTGTCCGCAGCCGCCAGAAGCTTTGATACCACCGACTCGATATCGTCTCCAATATAGCCCGCTTCCGTGAGGCTGGTGGCATCCGCTATGGCGAGAGGCACATTTAAGAGACGTGCCAGGGTTTTTACCAGATAGGTCTTTCCACATCCCGTGGGTCCGAGAAGCAGGATGTTTGACTTCTCCAGTTCCACATCATTGCTGTCCTCGCTATCCGCCTGCACCCTCTTATAATGGTTATACACCGCGACGGAGATCACCTTCTTCGCGTGTTCCTGCCCCACAACATACATATCCAGCATTTCCTTGATCTTATGGGGCTTCTCAACCTTGGAAAAATCAAATTCCTTTTTTATATCCTCCTTCGAGGACTTCTTTATCCTGCTGCGCTTGCCGTTGGGCCCGAGACCGCCCATAAGATCGGAAAGGTTCAGGAATGAGATGTTCGGCATTCCCTGGAATCCGTCGGGCTCATCCTCCGTATCGATATTTTCCTTTTCCTCCGCCGGCTCTTCCTTTTTTTCCGCCTCTCCCACACCGGGTTTCACGGAGTTAAATCCGGAGCCGTTGATAAAAAGATTGGAAAAATCCATGGCACTGACCTGGTCCATGGTCTTCCGGAGACAGTCCTGACAGATGTTAACGCCGTTAGGCATGTGGAAAAGATCATTCTTTGAAGTGATGACCCTTCTGCAGACATAGCAGATCTCCGACGCAGCACCGTTGTCGTCGTTATTATTGCTGTTATTACCGTTATTGTTATTTATATCTTCACTCATAGTCTTTTACCCTGTAACAAATTAAACACGGGTTCATTTTATCATAAACACCGTCAATATAAAAATCACCTTATCTTAAATCCGTCCTTCAGATCCTCCCCCATAGGCACCATGAAATCCAGATTGTCCTCGTAGAGCACCGAAGGAAAAGCCCTGTACCATATTGGAGATCCCTGATCCTCGGGATAATAGAAGGTAAAGCCGTAGTACTCCTTCTCCTTTACCGCAGTCTCCGGGTAATCCTGCTGAAAAACAGCGTACTGTCTGCTCCAATGGTCATGGATGTAAGTGATGTCACTGGTGAGGTACAATGCCGTTGGAAACAGGAGGATGGCCGCCAGGGGGACAAGGAACATTCCCTTTACCACACTCTTCATGCCGCTGTCATTTACCATCATTCCCGCCGTCATCAGCGGAAGGAGGAGAAGATACAGACAGCCGTAACGGATAAGGGGCGCAGAAAGGAACCAGAACAGTGACCCAAAGAGCATCACCCCTTCAAAAAATGCCATCTTTCCTAGCTTTGTATCCCCCTTCCTCTGCTTTAATATCCTGAAGACAGCGTAAACACACCATATCGTTCCCACAGCAAATGATAGGATAGCGGCAAAGGAAAGAAATCTGTCAAGAAATGTCTGTCCCTCCCACCAGACGGGAGCCCATTCAAAAATACTGTCATCTATCCTTGAAGCATCCCTCACATATCTTGCCCAGGTAGTGATCTCCGCAGCATCATGCTTTATGCTGTTCACCGGTATCTTCCAGGGAAGGTCGAAAAGGTCGATGGAAGCCACCGGATATATGAGCCATCCCGTGATAAACACATTCCGGATAAAGTAGGGCAGCACCGAGATCAGTCCTGAAATGATGCAGATAAGGATCTCCTTTATCCTTTTCTCCTTAATGAGAACCACCGCGGGCTGCAGGGTGAGAAGCACCAGCACCCCGACAGACAGTTTTACCGAAACCAGGAACACCGTAAGTACGCAGAGCAGGGAATAGTACGAAACGTGAGTTTCCTTCTCCTCTATCCCTCTGCACCAGGCTATGGCAATGGCAAAAAAGAGATAGAGCAGTACCGGATCCGTTGTGGGTGAGATAAGCTCCTTACCGCCTATAAAGGTATAAAGCACCGGCGCCAGATCCGGGAATATAAAAAGACCGAAGGACCTTTTTCCATAGAGGTCTTCCGTCAGGTCATACCAGGCATACAGGGTGACCAAAGCCGCAATATACCCGTTCACGGTATGGAGGGACTGTCCCAGAAAAGCAAAGCTAAATAGAGCGCTGACACTGAAGAAAGCACTGTTATAGCCAAAGCGGTTCTGCAGAAGTCCAAGCCCCTTCACCACTCCGTACTCTTCTATCCAGCGTATGGACTGGGCATGGTAAAGTCCCGAATCCGAATGAAAGGTTCCGTAGGCCGTAAAGTACAGGATCACAAAAAAAAGGATCACTGCGCCAAGCTCCCTAAGTATCCTTATCCTGAAACTGCTCCTTATTCCCCTGAAGG
>CADBTX010000275.1 GCA_902797705.1 uncultured Lachnospiraceae bacterium
CCTCGAAATTCCCTATCCTCTCTTCCGGAGGGGTATCCCTGTTGTTTTTCCTGCTGTATTCAAGAAAACCTGTATCTTTTCCCATTGTCGGACTTCCTTTTTTTTGATGTTATGATGTTATTATCGTTTACCCCTCATCCGTCAGACCTGCGGTCTGACACCTTACCGATGGCAGCCGCACACAGTGCGGCTAAACGCCATTCAAAACGTGCCACCGGCACGTTTTGCCCCCTAAAAGGGGGGGAAGGCATATTGGGGGAGGCTTATGAAAGTTCCCTGAAAGCTTCCAACACCGCATGGGCATGGTCTATGCCCTGCTCCTCAAAGCGGCTTATAAGTGTCAGCATCTTCTGATAATCGTTCGGAACTATCTTCTTGAAATCCGGAAGACAGGCCTCAAAGTTCTCAAGTATCTCCCTTCCGAATTCCGATCCCGTTTCCTTTACATAATCAGTGATGATGTCCTTAAGCTCCGCAGCGTCATATTTTTCCGTAACCTCCGTAAGCGACGCCATATCCTTATTCATCCTTAAATAAAGGGTATGCTCACGATCCAGCACATAGGCGATGCCGCCGCTCATTCCCGCGGCAAAATTCTTTCCGGTCATACCGAGGATAACGGCCTTTCCCCCGGTCATATATTCCAGGCCGTGGTCTCCGCAGCCCTCTGCCACCGCAATGGCACCGGAATTCCTGACGCAGAACCTTTCGCCTGCGATGCCTGCCACGTAGGCCTTACCGGCTGTGGCTCCGTAAAGGGCCACATTTCCTATGATGATATTTTCATGGGCCTTAAATCCCGCGTCCCCGGGTGGGGTCACGATAAGCTTTCCGCCTGAAAGGCCCTTGCCAAATCCGTCATTGGCGTCTCCCGTAAGCCTTATGGTGACGCCCTTTGGAAGAAAGGCTCCAAAGGACTGGCCGCCGCCGCCCCTCGCATTTACTGTGATGGTATCCTCGGGGAGCGTATTCTTATGATCCGCTGTGACACAGCCCCCCAGCAGGGTTCCGAAGCTTCGGTCCGTGCTGGACACCTCCACATCCACGTTTATTTTTGCCTTTTTATTTCCAAGCTTCCTGTATGCGGGAATGAGAACCCTGTGGTCCAGAGTCTTCTCAAGGGCAAAATCATAGCTCTCCTTTGGATCAAAATGGCTATTATCCATATGGGAATAAGCAGGATCCAGGATATTGCTGAGATCCGCGCTGTCCGCGCATCTGGTGCCCGGAACCGTCCTCTTTTTCAGGCAGTCTGTCCTTCCCACCATTTCCTCAAGGGTCCGGAAACCAAGCTTACTCATGATCTCCCTTAATTCCGCCGCGATAAAGCGGAAGAAATTGATAACGTATTCCGGTTTTCCCTTAAACCTCTTTCTTAATTCCTCATTCTGGGTGGCTATGCCCACAGGGCAGGTATCCTTATTGCAGACCCGCATCATCATGCATCCCATGCAGACAAGGGGTGCGGTGGCAAAGCCGAATTCCTCGGCCCCGAGAAGTGCCGCTACTGCCACATCCCTGCCGGTCATAAGCTTGCCGTCTGTTTCCAGTACCACTCTGCTTCTCAAACCATTATCCAGAAGAGACTGATGCGCTTCGGAAAGCCCCAGTTCCCAGGGGAGCCCCGCGTGATGAATGGAGGAAGATGGAGCTGCCCCGGTACCGCCGTCGAAGCCGGAGATCAGTATGGCTCCCGCTCCGGCTTTGGCCACTCCGGATGCTATGGTGCCTACACCTGCTTCCGAAACCAGCTTCACTGATATCCTGGCTCTTTCATTGGCGTTCTTCAGGTCATAGATCAATTGTGAAAGGTCTTCTATTGAGTAGATATCGTGATGGGGCGGAGGGGATATCAGGGATACCCCCGGAGTTGAAAAACGTATGTCCGCCACGTGGGGGTAGACCTTTTTCCCGGGCAGGTGTCCGCCTTCTCCGGGTTTCGCCCCCTGGGCCATCTTTATCTGTATCTCTTTTGCGCTCTGTAGATATTCGCTGGTAACGCCGAATCTTCCGGACGCCACCTGCTTCACCGCGCTGTTTTTATCCGTGTTGAACCGGAGCGGATCCTCTCCGCCCTCGCCGGTATTGGATCTGCCGCCGATCTTATTCATGGCTGCGGCAAGGGTTTCATGGGCCTCTTTGGAAAGAGAC
This sequence comes from uncultured Lachnospiraceae bacterium, assembly GCA_902797705.1. Taxonomy (GTDB): domain Bacteria; phylum Bacillota; class Clostridia; order Lachnospirales; family Lachnospiraceae; genus NK4A144. The sequence continues at coordinate 2,152 of CADBTX010000275.1, forward strand.
CCAAAGGACATGGCGCCGGTCTGGAACCGTTTCATTATCTCCTCTTCCGGCTCCACTTCCTCAAGGGGCACAGGCTCGTTTACAGGCTCAAAGGCCATGAGGGCACGGAGGGTATGGGGCTTTGTCTCATCATCCACCAAACGGGAGTACTCCTTAAATCTCCCGTAATCATTTTCCCGGACGGCCCTCTGAAGAGTGACGATGGTCTTCGGACTGTACATATGGTCCTCCATCTCATCTCCGCTCCTGGCACTGTGGAATCCAAAGGAATCAAGGGTGGTGTCCGTTGCGAGTCCCAGAGGATCGAAGGCCCTGTCGTGACGGAGCTCCACATCCTCACCTATCTCCTTTATCCCTATGCCCCCCACACGGCTGGTTATGCCGGTGAAATATCTGTCCACCACCTCCTTCGAAAGACCGATGGCCTCGAAGATCCTGGCGGACTGATAGGACTGAAGGGTGGAGATGCCCATTTTGGCCGCGATCTTTACAACGCCGCTCAGAACCGCGCTGTTATAATCTGCAATGGCCGTGTGATAATCCTTATCAAGTATTCCCCTGTCTATCATTTCCGCAATACATTCATGGGCGAGATAGGGATGCACCGCCCTGGCTCCGAAACCGAGGAGCGTGGCTATCTGATGCACGTCTCTGGGCTCTCCGCTTTCCAGGATCAGGGAAACCGCAGTCCTTCTCTTTGTACGGACAAGGTGCTGCTCAACGGAGGACACCGCGAGAAGAGCCGGAATGGGCATATGATTCTCATCCACTCCTCTGTCCGAGAGGATTATGATATTGGCCCCCTCGGAGACGGATCTGTCTACGGAGACATTCAGCTGTTCCAGCGCCCTTTCCACAGAGGTATTCTTGTAATAGAGCATGGAGACCTTCTCGGCTCTGAAACCCGGCTCGTTAAGGGCACCGATCTTTATAAGATCCACTCCCGTAAGGATCGGGTTATTTACCTCCAGCACGCGGCAGTTCCCGCTTTTTGCCTCCAGAAGATTGCCATCTGATCCTATGTACACTGTGGTGTCCGTCACTATCTTCTCCCTCAGGGAATCTATGGGAGGATTGGTGACCTGGGCAAAAAGCTGTTTGAAATAGCAGTACAAAAGCTGGTGATGTCCGGACAGCATGGCAAGGGGTATGTCGTTTCCCATGGATACTATGGGTTCCGAGCCGTTTGCCGCCATGGGCATTATCTGCTTCTTTACATCCTCATAGGTGTAGCCGAAGACCTTATAGAGCTTGTCCCGCATTTCCTGGGAATGGGTCCGGATCTTCCTGTTTGGTATACTTAATTTATCAAGATGGAGGAGATTCCGATCCAGCCACTCTCCGTAGGGACAGGCCCCGGAATATCTGTCCTTGCACTCCTTATCAGTTATGATCTGACCCTTCTTCGTATCGATAAGGAGCATGTGTCCGGGGGAAAGCCTGGACTTCTTCAATATGTCCTTTTCGGGGATGTCCAGCACTCCCACCTCGGAGGAAAGGATGAGCCTGTTATCCCTTGTCACATAATATCTGGAAGGCCTGAGCCCGTTCCTGTCAAGAGTTGCTCCGAAGATCTCGCCGTCCGTAAAGAGCACTGCGGCAGGCCCGTCCCAGGGCTCCATCATTGTGGCGTAATAGTGATAGAAATCCTTCCTCTTCTGATCCATGAATTCATTATGCTTCCAAGGCTCCGGAATGGTGATCATCATGGCAAGGGGAAGGGGGATCCCATTCATATACAGGAATTCCAGAGTGTTATCCAGCATGGCGGAATCCGAGCCGGAGGCCGCGATAACGGGATAGACCTTTGTCAGGTCCTCATGCATTTCCCCGGAAGACATGGTCTCCTCCCTGGCCAGCATCCTGTCGCTGTTTCCACGGATGGTATTTATCTCTCCGTTATGGGCTATCATCCTGTATGGATGGGCCCGCTGCCAGGAGGGAGTGGTATTCGTGGAAAAACGGCTGTGCACCATGGCGATGGCAGTCTTATAGTCGGGAGAAAGGAGGTCGGCATAAAACTTCCTCAGCTGTCCCACCAGGAACATTCCCTTGTACACTATGGTCCTGGAGGAAAAGGAGCAGATATAGCTGTCCTCCGACGACTTTTCGTACTCCCTCCTAAGGCAGTAGAGTTTCCTTTCAAAGCTTATGCCTCTTTCGGTATCCTCGGGTCTTTCCACGAAGCACTGGCATATATGGGGCATGCACTCCCGTGCCCTTTCCCCAAGGATACCTGGATCTGTTTCCACATCCCTCCAGCCTAAGACCTTCATGCCCTCCTTGGCGGCGATGACTTCCAGCATCCTCTTTGCAAACATCCGCTTCATTGGATTCTGCGGCAGGAAGAACATTCCTATTCCGTAATCCCCTGCTTCCTTTAAGCTTATTCCGCTTATTTTTGCTGCCTTCAGGAAAAAGTCATGGCAGATCTGTATAAGGATCCCGACTCCGTCTCCCACCTTCCCGGAGGCGTCCTTCCCGGCCCTGTGCTCCAGCTTCTCCACAATTGAGAGAGCATCGCTTAATATCCGGTTTTCAGCTTTTCCGTTTATATTTACTACTGCGCCTATGCCGCAGGCATCATGCTCGTTTTTCCATGTATCCATATCTTCAATGTCCTTGTCGAAATATGATCAGCGAAGAGAGAACAGCATCTGACCGTAGGTTGGATAGCTTAAATACTTTTCGGGTATCATGGCTTCCGCCTTATCCGCAGGTTTCCTTAGTTCCTCCATGTCCTTAAGCACGGTCTCCTGATAGAATCTGGCCTGCTCTAAGGGTCTGTCCTCCATCTTCTCTGCGGCAGCCGTATCCAAAGTCAGCTTTTCAAGGGCATCGCTCATCTCCTTTGAAGCCGAATCCAGTGTCTTAAGTACCGAGGTCTCCAGCGCACATTCCGCTCCGGGAAGCACCTCTTTCTTCTGTATCACTTCCTTAGTCAGATCCTTTTCGTAGGCGATAATGCCATCCGTCAGATCCTTCCTTACCATTTCATGCATGGTCAGGGCTTCGATATGTATGGACTTGGAGTAATTCTCAAGCAGTATCTCGTAACGGGATTTCAGCTCCTCCTCCGTAAAGATGCTGTGCTTTGTAAAAAGCTTTACGGAGCTCTCCGAGATCCAGTAGGGCATTGCATCGGGAAGGGACTTAAGGTTCAGAAGACCTCTCTTTTCCGCCTCCTGTACCCATTCCTCGGTATAACCGTTTCCGTTAAAGAGAACCCTCTTATGGGCTTTCAGCATCTCCCTCAATACTTCCTGCAGCTTTTTCTCCAGTTCTTCACCCTGAACTCCGGATATCATTTCATAGATCTTCGATAACTCCTCTGCCACTGCCGTATTCAAAACGATATTTGCATTGGCAACTGATACGGAGGAACCTGGCATACGGAACTCGAACTTGTTTCCGGTGAAGGCGAAGGGTGAGGTCCTGTTCCTGTCGGTATTGTCCTTTGTGATATGGGGCAGTACCTTTGCTCCCATTCCCATCTGTACCTTGCCCTGACCCTCATAGGCAGATCCCTCTTCAAGGGCCTTAAGCACCTCTGACAGCTCGTCACCCACAAAGATGGAGATGATGGCAGGAGGGGCCTCGTTTCCGCCCAGCCTGTGGTCATTTCCCGCCGAAGCCACAGAGAGCCTGAGAAGGGGCGCGTATTCATCCACCGCCGCAATGACCGCCACAAGGAATACCTGGAAGGGCAGGTTTTCACCGGGATGCTTTCCGGGATCCAGCAGGTTGAGGCCGGTATCCGTGCAGACAGACCAGTTATTATGCTTTCCGGAACCGTTTATCCCTTCAAAGGGCTTTTCGTGAAGCAGGCAGGCGTAGTTATGCTTGTCCGCCACCTTCTTCATGACCTCCATGGTAAGCTGGTTATGGTCTACAGCCACATTTGCGGTCTCAAATACCGGTGCCAGCTCATGCTGCGAGGGAGCCACCTCGTTATGCTTGGTCTTTACGGGGATCCCCAGTTTCCAGAGCTCCTCGTCCAGATCGTGCATATACATGGATACCTTGGGCTTTATTACTCCGAAATAATGATCCTCCATTTCCTGACCCTTGGAGGGACTGGCTCCGATAAGGGTCCTTCCGGTAAAGAGGAGATCCTTTCTCTGCTTGTAGTAATCCTTATTGATAAGGAAATACTCCTGCTCGGAACCTATGGTGGTATTCACCCTGTTCACTCCGCTGACTCCGAGAAGCCCCAGTATCCTTACCGCCTCGTTTGAAAGCGCTTCCATGGACCTGAGCAGGGGAGTCTTCTTGTCAAGGGCTTCTCCGCCGTATGAACAGAAGGCTGTCGGAATGTAAAGGGAGCCGTCCTTTATGAAGGCGGGAGAAGAGGGATCCCAGGCCGTATAACCCCTGGCTTCAAAGGTGGCCCTTAATCCGCCTGAGGGAAAGCTGGAGGCATCGGGCTCGCCCTTTACCAGCTCCTTCCCCGAAAACTCCATTATCACCGTACCGTCTCCCTGCGGTGAGATAAAGCTGTCATGCTTCTCTGCCGTAAGGCCCGTCATTGGCTGGAACCAGTGGGTAAAGTGGGTTGCGCCGTTTTCTATGGCCCATTCCTTCATGACCGCTGCCACGCAGTTCGCCACATCCAGTTCCAGATGTGTGCCCCTTTCAATGGTCTTATGTACTGCCCGGTATATGTCCTTAGGCAGTCTTTCCTTCATTATCCTGTCACTGAATACCAGACATCCGAATTCTTCGGTTAATTTTGCCGCTTCCATCATAATTTTTCTCCTTTCATCGCTCTGCCTTTAATTGCTTATCCCTCATCAGTCAGCCCTATGGGCTGACAGCTTCCCCCATAGAAAGGAGGAAGCAAAAGGCGTCTCAGGGTTTCCCCCGGGACGCCTTTGTCTCCGTAAAAGTATTCTATAGCCCGCTGGCACCGTAGTTCTTCAGTACCCTGGCACTGGGATCATCCACATTACAGCCTTCCCAGTTTTTATTTGGCATCCAGAAGTCCGGTATCATGGACGACTGGCCCGGATAGTATCTTTCAAATATCTCCCTGTACAGCAGACTCTCCTTTGTAAAGGGCCGTGCGTGGGAGTACTTTTGTATACGGCTCTTAAATTCTTCATCCGTATACTGTGTTTCCGCATACTCCTTTAGGTCATCCACCATTGAATGCCCCACCGCATCTGAAAACGCAGCCTTTTCTCTCTGGAGTATGTCCTCCGGCAGCCAATCATTGGTATCAAAGGCATGCCTGAGCAGATATTTTCCCTTGTTGTAGATATTCATCTTTATGGCAGGGTTCAGTCCCATCACGTATTGGACAAGGGCCAGATCCCCGAAGGGAACCCGGGCTTCCAGGGAATTGGCTGATATGCATCTGTCAGCCCTCAGCACATCATAGTAAAATAATTCCCTTATCCTCTTTTCCGACTCCTCCTGAAAGGCCTCGGCATTGGGCGCGAAGTCCGTATATTTGTATCCGAACATCTCATCCGATATCTCTCCCGTAAGGAGTACCCTGATATCCGTGTTTTCATGGATATATCTGCAGACCAGATACATTCCTATGCTGGCCCGGATAGTGGTGATATCGTAAGTTCCCAGCTGCTTTATGACCTCCGGCAGAGCCTCTATCACCTGTTCTTTTGTCATTACCACATCCGTGTGCTCCGCCCCTATGTACTCCGCCACCTCCCTGGCATATTTGGAATCGATGGAATCTATGTCCATTCCTATGGAGAAGGTGCGGATCCTGGTTCTCGGCATCAGCCTCGCCGCTATGGCACAGACGAGGGATGAATCCAGTCCTCCGGAAAGAAGGAAGCCTACAGGCGCATCCGCGTCCAGCCTCTTGCTGACTCCCTGTACCAGCAGTTCCCTGATCTTCTTTGCCGCCCTGTCCTTATCATCGGCGCTTACCAGTGTCACTCCCGCAGGATCCCTGAAGCGGATGAATTCGCCGTTTCTGTAGTAATGCCCGGGAGGGAAGGGGAATACCTCTTTTACAATATCCACTATCCCTTTTGGCTCCGAGCAGAACACTATGGAGCCGTTCTCCAGATATCCGTAAAACAGAGGCCGGATACCGATAGGATCTCTTGCGGCTATGAGTTTCCCTGTGGAGTGATCATAGATCACCATGGCAAATTCCGCATCCAGCTTTCCGAAGAGGGAAACTCCGTATTCCTCAAAGAGGGGAAGGATTATCTCACAGTCGGAATTGCTGACGAACTTGTGCCCCTTTCCGATAAGCTCCATCCTCTGCTCTCTCCAGCAATAGAGCTCACCGTTGCAGACAACCTTGTTATCCTTGTAGCTGAAGGGCTGCATACCGTAGGAAGTAAGCCCCATTATTGCCAGACGGTTAAATCCAAGGAGGGTATTACCCGCTTCCTCCATCCTGGTCATGTCCGGCCCTCTGGAAGTGAGCCGCGCAAGGCACTCCTCAGCCTTCTCCCTCTCTATGGCATTTTTGTCTTCAAATCCGATTATCGCGCACATTGTACCAACCTGTTCTTCCCTGCTTAATATTCAAATATCCTTTTACTCATGCCCTTCCGGCCTGTCCCATATGGACGCCGCTTTGGATCGGGAAGGGATGATGAGATCCCGCCGCCCCTGAGATAAAAAAAGGCAGCGGCACCATTCAGGCGCCGTTGCCTTCAAATAATTATTCTCTGATTATACTCATCCTCCGAAAAAATGCAAGCCCCTTCTTTAAGATCCGTTTTTTTCCCGGGAATGGATCAGAAATACCTTTGAAATAAAGTCTCCTGAAGGTATCTTCCACTCCATCCCCGGCGTCTCCGTTATCTCCACGCCGATCTCCATAAGCTCGCTGCCGTAGAATTCCCTGCCGTCTATATAGTAGAGCCTGTCGGGATCAAGGCCCTTCAGCCTGACCTTCCTGCGCCCCGAATTCGGCTCGGAGAGGATCTTGTAATAAGCGAATACCGCCTTTTCCCTGTCCTCCGATACCGACATCCAGGCGCAGTAGTTATCCTCAAAGGGTGAGATCAGCCGGTAGAAGTCACCGTTCTGTATCACTCCCCTGTTCTCCTTCATGAAGGCCACCTGCTTCTTTATCTCTTCAAATTCGGCATCGCTCACCTCATTCAGGTCCATCTCATATCCGAAGGTGCCGAAATACGCCACATTGGCCCTGGTGGAAATGGGAGTCATTCTCCCGGTCTGCTGGTTGGGAGAAACAGACACATGGGCTCCTATGGAAGCAATGGGATAGCCATATGAGGTGCCGTACTGGATCTTCAGCCTTTCCACGGCATCGGTGTCATCACTTCCCCAGGTCTGGGGTGCGTAATACATGATACCCGCATCAAATCTGGAGCCGCCGCTGGCGCAGGATTCAAAGAGAAGCTCCGGGAAATCCGCTATAAGCCTCTCATAGAGACGGTAGAAATTAAGGACATATCTGTGGTAGACCTTTCCCTGCTCCTCCGGGGATGCCGCTGCACTGAAGCACTCGCTTATGGTGCGGTTCATATCCCATTTAACGTAATCCAGCTGCCCCTCCGCGATCAGGGAATGCATCCTCTCATAGAGATAATCCCATACGTCATCCCTTGACATATCAAGGACCATCTGGTGACGTCCAAGGGACCTCTCCCTTCCCGGCACCGAAAGCACCCAGTCGGGATGCTTTCTGAAAAGATCGCTGTCCTCATTGACCATTTCAGGCTCAAACCAGAGGCCGAACATAAGGCCCATATCCCGGATCTTTTTCGCAAGACCGCCTATTCCCTCCGGCAGCTTGTCCGTATTCACAAACCAGTCTCCGAGACCGCTGAAATCGTCATCTCTTTTCCCGAACCAGCCGTCATCCAGGACAAAAAGCTCTACCCCGGCTTCCTTGCCCCGTTTAGCGATCTTTAGAACCGCTTCCTCATCAAAGTCCATGTTGGTAGCTTCCCAGTTATTAAGGAGGATGGGGCGCTCCTTTTCCTTCCAGACTCCCCTGGACAGGCGCTTTCTGTAAAGCCTGTGGATGGTCCGGCTTAAGTCGTTAAGGCCATTCTCCGTCCAGGTAAGGATGGCTTCCGGCGTCTGGAATTCCTCACCGGGATCAAGCTTCCAGGAGAAGCCCTCCGGATTTATCCCGGTCATGAATCTCAGGGTTCCGTAAGCATCTCCCTCGGCCTGGCTTATAAAATTTCCGCTGTAAACAAGGGCCGCGCTGAAGGCCTCGCCGGAAAACTCGTCGGTATTTTTTCTCTTCAGGATGACGAAGGGGTTGTGGTTTGCAGAGGAATGTCCTCTCATGCTGCCGATCTTTGTGATACCTTCTGTCAGTTCCCTTTCAACAGGGTACTTTTCCCTGGCCCAGGCTCCGGAAAACTGTATCCATCTGTAGTCCCTGTCGGGAAGATCGATGGAGAGGCTCATGGCCTTTTCAAGCATCACCTTCTCATCACCGGAATTCCGTATCAGAGCATTTCTGGCTATAACGGGATAATCCCTGAAAATGGTATAAGACAGGACGAGCTCCACTCCCGTAAGGTCATCCACGAAATTTAGCTTTAAGGTCTTTGCCTCTTTGTCATCCTCCGTATAAAGGGCGGGAAGTCCCGGGAGCCCGGGCTTTCCGTCTGTTATCTCGTGGGAAACATATTGGAAATTCGTGACTTTCGAACCGTTTTTATAGACTATCTCAAAGGCGGGATCCCTTAGATCCGTTGTTCCGAATGAGGGGTATTCACAGCGGTTCATCTCCAGTGAAAAGCACTCATTATCAGGCTTTCCCACCATCATGGCCCGGAATTCGTAGTTTATGAGATAGGAATAATCCTCCCTGTCGTGGATCCTTTTCCCATAATACAGCTGACCCGGCTCCCCGTTCGGGAAGATCCCGATCACATAGCTTATCCGGTCGTTGAACAGATGGAACTGCTTTGCCTTGCCGTGATAGATAATGTCCATTTGTACCCTCCTTTTTTCCTTTCTCTACAGGCGGACCCGTTTGATGTGATTTTGTGCCACTATTCTGTCAAATTATGCCCCAATAGTCAATGATCACCGAAATCCGCTGTTTTCCTATTCCACTAACGCC
>CADBTX010000276.1 GCA_902797705.1 uncultured Lachnospiraceae bacterium
AGGTGTGTAGTCAATCTTAAAGTCTCCTGTGTGGACCACTGTTCCTGCCGGTGAATAAATAGCAAGGGCGGCAGCATCAACGATGGAGTGGTTGGTTCTGATAAACTCCACTCTGAACTGTCCAAGGTTTATGGACTGGCCGAACTTTACCACCTTTCTCCTTGTCTTTTTTTTGTGATTGTGTTCCTCCAGCTTGTGCTCGATGATGCCCATGGTAAGGCGGGTAGCGTAAACCGGAATGTTCAGCTCATGAAGAACATAGGGCAGCGCGCCGATATGGTCCTCGAGTCCGTGGGTGATGACAAAGCCTTTTACCTTGTCGATATTTTCCTGTAAATAGGTGATGTCCGGGATTACCAGATCGATTCCCAGCATGTCATCGTCGGGAAAAGACAGACCGCAGTCCACCACAATAATACTGTCTTCATACCTGAAGGCAGTGATGTTCATTCCAATCTGCTCAAGACCCCCCAAAGGGATGATCTGCAGCTTGGATCCGTTTTCATTTTTCTTTTTATTCAAATTCCTTCCTCCATTTTATTTTGCGAAGGACGCAGAAAAAGATACTAACCAGTTGCCCGTTAGATATCCAGATCTACGCCGTCCTCGGAGAGCAGCTTACGAAATACACCTGCAACAGCTTCAAGCTCCAGGTCATCGTCCACAATAGTGTAAACCGCCTCTTCATCTTTAATATCGGAGTCATCGCGCAGAATCAGCGCTTCTCCGTCACCATCTTCTTCATCTGTGACCAGAAGATAAGTCTTAGCTCCGATCACTGTCTGTTCAAGACAATAAAACTCTACCGGCTCTTCTCCGTCCGGACTGAAAATAATCTTTTCCAAATTGTTCACCCGATCACCTCTTGTTGTCCAGATAATCCTGGAGGATTATCTGAGCGGCAATCATATCAACGTACTCTTTTCTCTCGCGGCCCTTAATGCCGACTTCATCCATTATGGCATCAGCCTCAACCGTGGTGAGTCGCTCATCCAGCATCTCCACGGGAAGTCCCGTCCTTCTCTCTATCTTATCCTTGAATTCAAGACATAGTTTTGAGCGCTCAGAGGGGGATTCATCCATATGTACGGGGAGACCCAAAACGATCTTCTCAACCCCGTATTCCTGAATGAGTTCCTCAATGCGCGCCAGTGTCTTTCTGAGTTTATTCTCTTCTTTTCTGCGGATTATCTCTTTCGCCTGGGCTGTCAGCAAAAGCTCATCGCTTATGGCAACTCCGACAGTCCTGGATCCGTAGTCAAGTCCCATGATCCGCATAGGATTACCTGCGTTCCCAGTTGTTGCTCTTGATATACTCTGTGAGCATCTCCTCTACAAGTTCGTCTCTTTCAACCTTCATGATAAGGCTTCTTGCGCCCTTGTGGCTTGTGATGTAGGTGGGATCCCCGGACATGATGTAGCCGACAATCTGGTTTACCGGATTATAGCCCTTCTCAAGAAGCGCATCGTAAACAACAGAAAGTACTTTCTTAACACCGGTCTCAGGTTCAACCTCAACCTTGAAAAATTGGGTATTTCCTAAATCCTGATCTGCCATCCTAGCTGTCTCCAATCGTGATATATTTAATTAATTTTACACCACTAAAGTTAAATAAGCAACGCTCCCGCCCCATACAGGCGCCTGTAATCATCATACCAGAAGCGTTTCCTCATTGAGAAATCCTGTGGGTATTACCCTTGTGACTTCTCCCGACACCGCGCCTTCAAAGGCCTTAGTACCCTCGCAGACAGCAACTCTTACGTATCTGTCGGTATGTCCGATCATATAGTTCCTGCCGCCGTGCTTCTCCATGTCTTCCCAGAGAACATCAAGTGCTTCTCCGACGAAGGTCTTACGATAACACTCGGACTGGGTCTTTGTCAAATCCAGCAGCACATCGCTCCTTGCGCTCTTCTGTCTGTCGGTGAGCTGGTCCTTCATGCCTGCTGCCACCGTGCCCTTTCTGGGAGAGTACTTGAAAACATGCATCTCGTAGAAAGCAACTGCCTCAACAAAGCTTCTGCACTCCTCAAACTCCTCATCGGTCTCCCCCGGGAATCCGACTATGACATCTGTGGTAATGGCGGGTCTGTCAAAGGCCTCCCTGAGGAGCTTGACGCTCTCCATAAACTCCTCTGCAGTGTAATGCCTGTTCATCCTCTTTAGAACGGAATTGCAGCCGCTCTGAAGAGATAAGTGGAAATGGGGACAGAGCTTTTTTATCTTCGCCAGCCTATCCACATTTTCACGGGTTATCAGCCTGGGTTCTATTGACCCCATTCTTATCCTGTCGATGCCCTCTATGTCATTTATCTTTTCCAAAAGAGATATCAATGCGGGCTCACCTTTATCGATGCCGTAGGAGCCAACGTGAATACCCGTGATGACAACTTCCTTGCAACCCTTGGAGGAAAGATGGCTGATCTCTTTAAGGATATCCTCCTCGTCCCTGCTGCGGACCCTTCCTCTTGCATAGGGAATGACGCAGTAGGTACAGAACTGATTGCA
>CADBTX010000277.1 GCA_902797705.1 uncultured Lachnospiraceae bacterium
GGTACCGGAAACCTCCTGTGTAGTGACGGCTCTGTCCTGATGGGATAAAAGACGCCTGAGAGCCTTCTGATCCTCAGTAAGTCCCTGAGGCTTGGTCTCCATGGTCTTAAGCTTATCTCTGGAACGCTTCACATCCCCTCTGGAGCTGACGCCTCTTCCGATCTCGATTATTCCGGCAGTCGTCTGTATTCCGCCGGCAAGGAGCGTAACGCATCCGGTACAGAACTGTATTCCGCCGGACACTGTAGAGAAGGACTCTGAAGCAGTCTGCACCGCGGTATTCCCTATCCAGCTGGTGGCCTCATCGGTGGCTTCTCCGAGGTCCACGAATTTTCCGACCATATCGGCGGTACTCTGAACCAGATCTGCGGCACCTTCGATGATATCCCCGGATACAGACAGGGCCTGGGCTGTGTGATCCGCCAGAGAAAGAGAAGAGCCGGAACTTGCGATGTCGGCGGCAGTCACGAAGCCGCTTATGATAGTAACAAGAGAATTCAGGGCAATGAGGCATCCTGCGGAAAGAGAGTATCCCAGATTGTCGGTCAGTACGCTTACAGGCTCGCCGATAACGTCCAGAACGTCATTTGCGTTCAGTCCGAGTTCGATCTTTTCAAAGATATCACTCACCTTATCCATTACGGATTCTTCATTATCGTCTTCAAGTAAAGCAGCGGGATCCGCTTCGCCGCCGGTCTTGTCCGTAAAGTCCTTTCCGGCCTTCTTTCCTACGTAACCCTCTATCTGCTTCAGTTTTCCAAGGGTGACGGAAAAGTCGGAGATGACGGCCACGGTCTCTCTCCGTAAGGTCTCATCCCTTATCATGTCCGTGGGCATGTCGGGAGTAAGGCCTGCAGCCTTATACAGGGCCAGCATGCGGTTACCCTTGACTATAAGAAGGTCATAGAGAAGCTCTGCCTTCTTTTCCCTGACATCATTTTCAGGCTTCTCCAGTTCTTCATTGAGATTTTTTTCCTTTTCGGTGTAATCCTCATAGTCTTTGATCTCATCGCATTTCATGGCGAAGCGGGCTGCCGAACCTATCTTAGCCCAGTCTATGACATCATCCGAAGAACCGGGGCCTATGCGCTTCCAGAATTTTGCCTTCGAAGCGATGACCTTTCCCTTAAAACTGTTGAGATCGGGAACGTAGTTCGCCTTTAACCTGAGGAAGCAGTCAGAAGAAGGCGAGGACTGCAGGTCATTCTCGACAAGATAGCATAAAAGGAGCAGCTGTCCCGGAGAACCCTTGGTCAGCTTGTAAACAAATCCCTCCTTTGATTCCGAGGACTTATTGCAGTTCCTGTACATCCAGGCAAGGATCTGCCGCACTCCTTCCTTCTGGGCGGGAGAGACCTGTTCGTCTGTCTTTTCATCCCAGAATCTGTCCCCGGCATTTGACACCATGATCTTTTTCATGGTGTCTCTTCTCTGCTGCTTTTCCTCGTCGGAAATATGCAGGGAGTCGATCAGCTTAAGGTTTTTTTCCAGATACTTTTTGTTGTAATTACGTTCCTTGTCAGTGATCTCAAGAGGAGGATCTGCGGGAGGCTGAGTATCTTCCTCCGGGGGCTCCTCCATATTTTTCAGGTTATACAGTGTCTGATAATAGGCGATAAGAGACTTGTTCCTCTCGGCGGGCTTTTTCGCATACTCGCTCCTTAGCCTGGAAAGCAGCTCCTTAAAGGACAGTTTCCTCATTTCCGTCGGAGGAAAAAGGGCATAGTATTTATTCCGGATAAGGGAATATCTGGCAGCCAGATAGGAGTCTGCCCCGCTGTATCCGTTCGCATTTTTTACCAGGTCTTCGTCGCTTAGATCCATGGCCTTTTTAAGGCTTAAGTTCACAACATTCTGAGGGGCGTTCTGGTTAGAGGAAGCCCTTTCCTTCCGGTCAAGGGATTCCTGCAGCCGGTACCTGTCCTTACTCTCTTCCAGCCTCTTGCTCTGCTTTCTTCTGGAGTCTGTGAGCTCAAAATCCGCCTGCTGATAGGCCTTTCTGATCTTATCCAGATCGGGGGTCTCCAGCTGGACCTCACGTATGTTCCCATCCACGGTATTCACGTGAAGAGGCATGTTAAAGGCCTCTGCCTGGGCAGAGACTGTCGGAACAGGACGGACAGCAGACTGCTGCGGCGACTGGACAGGGCCCACGGTAATGGGGTTTATGGCGTTGATCTTTTTATTTAGCTTTCTTGTAGCATTGGATTCGGACATTTATTCTTTACCTCCGCATTGACAGGGACTACTATCCGACAGCTTAAGCTCGGGGAAGAGTCGAAATGAAATCATTGATGAGCAGCCTTCCGTCTGAGACACGGAGAAGAAGATCCGTATAGTTTTCCGGGATAAGCAGTGCCGTATCGGCGGAAAGCTCCATGTCTTCGTAGAGCTTGTCATCATCATGATCTGCCCTGAGAGCGGTCATCGACTTATAGATCAGCATGTCACCGTCTGCGCTTAAGCAGAATCCTCCGTAGGGCAGGTAGAAATTAAGCCTGGCTATTGCCCCGGCCAGAGGAGAAACGCCGTCCTTCGGAATGCCGGTCTTAATGGTTATCACGGAAGAGAAGTACCATACCTCATCGGGACCCTCCAAAGGCAGGAATGAGTATTCCGCCAGAACATCGATAAGACCGGGGCCGTAGTTTGTTACCAGCACACGGAGCACATCCATTGGAGTTCCCAGTTCCCCGGCGGTAAAGAGTGACACTTCCTCCAGCTCTTCATCCTTCTTAAAGAAATCTTCCAGTCTTTTCAATAAAACCTGCTTCCTGTCAGCCATGCTTTTTCTGTCCTTTCTTCACATTTTTATCAAATGATGTTGGGGTCAAAACACGATATCCGGATCGTTCCGTATCGTCTCGCTCCTGATATTTACATATCTTACCAAAAAATCACATTATCCACCATATGTATCATTGAACAGTGCCCTCGTTATCCTGCGGCAGGATGAAATATTTTCACGCAATAGAAAAGCGGCTGACCCGGAGCGAACGTCTCGTGTCAACCGCCTAATATGAATTTTTTTCTACCATAATAATTTTTCTGCCCTTTCCATTGCATACATGTCTTCAATTTCGGGTAGTGCGTGTTCGTAAGTGTCTCTGTCGGGTTCTCTTTTCTTTGTCTGCTTCTTCACCTCCTGTTTCTTTTTTGCCTTCAGCCTTTCTCCGAATCCGTTGTCCGGAGAGGACCGGGATGCCACGCTGACTGCTGATACCACATTCATCGGCGGGGAATACCTGACCGACGGATATGGCGAATACTGTGTCGCCATGATCATACGCCCACCTCCTTGTGTTGTTCTGTGACCGGTGACTTTAAGATCCGCCCTGGATCATCGGGTTTTGACCCCACATCTTTTATATAATATATATCGGATCTTTACCCGGAAATATTAGGGTTTCCGGCTGATTTCGGGGTGGATCATATGCCGAAGATCCCGAGTATTTCCGCCGGGGTATCCGCAAAAACAGCCGCGCCATGTTTTTCCAGGAATTCCCGGGTCCTGAAGCCCCATGTAACGGTAATGCAGTCAAGTCCCGAGTTTTTGGCAGTCTGAAGATCGATCTCGGAGTCACCGATATAGACGGCATCCGCATTTTTCACACCGAGGTCGGATAGAGCCTTAAGAGTCATATCCGGGGCGGGCTTTCTCTTTATCCCGGGCTGCTCTCCGAGACAAAGGTCGAAAAGACCGGAAAAAAGCCGCTGAGAAAGCGCTTTTACGGAATCATCCGGCTTGTTTGACACAACCGCTGTTTTGATCCCGGCGCTTCTCAGGGCTTTTATAAGTTCGCTGATCCCGGCATATTCCCGGGTCTTTTCCTCATTATGCGCGGCGTAATAAGGTCTGTAGATCTCTGTTGCCTTTATGACCAGTTCTTCGTCTATTAGAGGAGTGATATCGTCATTATCGGTCCCCACCTTCAGAAGATCATATCCTGAGGCTATGTCCGAAGCCGCCGCAAAGGCTCTTATGAGAGCCACCTTTACCCCGCTTCCGAAAAAGAACTTGCCCTCCTCCGCAGTGAAATCGTTTCTGTATCCCAGGGCGCCGAGGGCATAGTTCACAGCGGCCGTAAGGTCGCCGGAGGTATCAAGGACGGTTCCGTCCATATCAAAGATCGCAGCCTTATAGTTCATAGAAGGTACTCCTTTCAGGAGACCTATGAGTTAAGCTTCCAGCTCTTCAAGAAGAGCTGCGGCCTCTTCGATATCCTCTTCTCCGA
>CADBTX010000278.1 GCA_902797705.1 uncultured Lachnospiraceae bacterium
GTGAAATGTCCACTGGACATTTCACCTTTCGGCTCATCGTGCGAAGCACGATTTAATTAGCCGAATGCGCAGTATCTATTCAGAATCCGAAGGGTTCTGAATATATACAAGTAAATTTTATTATGGAGAGATCCGCCGCGATGCAGAAGCACCGCGACTAATGCGGGACGATGTGATCGCGTATTATCATCCGCGGAAGAACCTTGTGATATCGTTATACATTACAAACATCATGAGCAACAGAAGACAGCACATCCCGAAAAAGTGGAATCCTGCCTCGATCTTTTTATCCACACCCTTTCCGGTCACGGCTTCAATTATTATAAATATAAGCCGCCCTCCGTCCAGAGCAGGAAAAGGAAGAAGATTCATCACGCCGAGATCTGCACTTAAAAGAATGGTGAGCTGCAGCATATTAAGCCAGACCACAAACAGGCCCTCGGGCTTAGCTTCTTCATAGACGTCTCCAACCACCTTTGCCACTCCCACAGGTCCGGAAAGGTCATCTCTCGAAACCTTTCCCTTAAACATGATAGCAAGACTTCTTACGGTCATTTCTATCCAGTAACGGACTTCTGTGAGACTGTAACGAATGGTGTCAAGGGCACTTCCTTTTACCCGTGCGCCTCCAAGGATGCCAAGATAATACCGGCCATCCTCTTCATCATATTTGGGCGTTATGACGGTCTCATAATATAAGCCGTCTCTCTCATAACGCACATTTACCTTCTCTCCCTCGTGGAAAAAAAGATAAAGGCTTATGTCTCTGTAGACCACAATATTTCTTCCATTCAGGCTCTTTATCCTGTCTCCCCCCTGAAGTCCGGCTGTCTCGGCAGGATAGCCCTCTATGGTTCCGGACAGCACCGGCGCATCATAGCCCACACTTCCGATAACGAAAAGTGACAGAAAGAAAGCAAGTACAAAATTCATGAAAGGCCCTGCGGCAACAGTGGCAAATCTGGCCCATACAGGCGAATTTACAAATGAAGTGGGGCTCGAACTCTCTTCTCCGTCAAAGCCCTCAAAGACACAGGATCCTCCCAGGGGAAGAGCCCTGATACTGTATCTGGTATTATTATGAATACGGCTGAAAAGAACCGGACCAAAGCCAATGTTAAACTCATTAACCCCGATCCCGCTCTTTTTCCCGATGATAAAGTGTCCACCTTCATGAACAAGGACCAGAACAGCCAATATGATAAAAAAAAGCAGGATACGCATTATTTGAATCTTTCCCTTGTTTCTCTTTCACACTCAAATATCTGATCCATATCCGGATCCTCCACCAGGGAGTGCTCCTCCATGGCCTTCTCTATTATTTCCGTTATGCCGAAATATTTGATCTTTCCATTCAAAAAGAGTTTCACAGCCTCTTCATTTGCCGCATTGAAGACAGTGGGCATAGTGCCTCCCGCTCTCGCTGCCTTAAGGGCAAGTTCAAGTCCCCTGAAGGTCTCCAGATCCGGTCTTTCAAAGGTAAGTTCCCGGACCTTAAAAAGATCAAGCCGCTCCATTCCGAGACTTCTTCTTTCGGGATAAAAAAGAGCATACTGAATGGGCAGATGCATATCAGGAACCCCAAGTTCCGCAATAACCGCCCCGTCTTCATACTGTACCGCAGAATGAACTATACTCTGGGGATGTATGAGAACCTCGATATGATCATAGTCAACATCAAAGAGCCATCTGGCTTCCATAACCTCCAGCCCCTTATTTACAAGGGTTGAAGAATCTATAGTGACCTTGGGCCCCATATCCCAGTTTGGATGTTTAAGGGCTTCCTCCGCAGTCATATCCTTAAGTTCTTCCCTGCTCTTCCCTCTGAAAGGGCCACCGCTTGCAGTCAAAAGGATCTTTTCGACATTGGAATGGGATTCCCCGTTCATGGACTGAAAGATCGCAGAGTGCTCCGAATCCACCGGCAGTATGCGTACCTTTCTATCCCGGGCTTCACGGGTTATGATATGGCCGGCAGTCACCAGGGTCTCTTTATTTGCAAGGGCGATATCATGTCCGGCCTTTATTGCCGCAAGGACCGGCCTTATGCCTATCATCCCCACCATGGCGCCCACGGTGATATCCGAATCAACGGAAGCCGCCTCCATTATCCCGTTCATTCCGGACAGGACCCTGGTGTCCGTGTCATTTACCTTTATCTTCAGGTCTTTTGCGGCCTTCTCATCATAAAGGGCCGCGATCTTTGGCCGGTACTTCCTTATCTGCTGCTCCATAAGAGAGACATTCCTGAGCGCAGCTACAGAAACCACCTTTAATTCATCCGGATGTTCATCAACTATGTCCATGGTCTGGGTCCCGATGGACCCTGTGGAGCCTAAGATGCCAAGTCTTTTCATTACAAGCTTTCCCTTCAGGATTCATTAAATCTGTTTGATCAAAATATTACAAAGAACGTATATCACCGGAGCGGTGATTATAACGGAGTCAAATCTGTCCAATATCCCACCGTGTCCCGGGATAACATTGCCGAAATCCTTAATGCCCTGATTTCGCTTTATCCCTGAAGCAAAAAGGTCACCAAACTGGGACACCACAGCCCCCATTCCGGCCACGGCAGCATATACCCCGATACTGCCTCCGGTGATAAAAGCCAGCAGGGCGCCGAAAAGGATCGAAAACAGTGTTCCCCCCACAGCTCCCTCAACTGATTTCTTTGGAGAAAGCAAGGGTGCCAGTTTATGCTTTCCAAAGGCCCTTCCGGTAAAATAGGCAAAGGTATCGCAGATCCAGGAGGATATTACCACCAGCAGCACCTCTGTAAGGCCATGCTCCCTGTTCCTCAAAAAATAAAGAAAAGAGATCATGAAAGGAACATACAGAAAGCCGAAGAAGCACCTGATGACAAAGGAATTGTCATATTCGGGAAAGTGAGCGACAAAGCTTATCATGTACAAAACACAGGTAAACACTATAGTATATATGGCATACTCCATCTTCCCGGTCATGAGGATCATGCCGTAATACAGGATCGTGCACAGGAAACCTATGATCTCCGGAGATGCCATCTCGTACAGCCTGCTCTTTCCCTCTTCGGCTTCGGCATTATTCCGGATCGCCATACAGAATTCATGATATCCTACAAGGGATATAAAAAGAAGAAGGACCCACCACAGGAGTCCCCCTGAAATCAGTCCCGCACCAAGCACGGCAACCAATACTATCGCACTCAATACTCTTGTCTTCAGCATTTCCTTATTCCACCTGTTCTCCGGTTTTACCGAATCTTCTCTGCCTTGAAGAATACGCCTCAATAGCCTTTACCAATTCATCTTTGCTAAAAGCAGGCCAGTGTACATCAGTAAAATAAAACTCCGTATATGCACACTGCCAGAGAAGATAATTGGAGAGCCTCTCCTCTCCGCTGGTCCTTATCAAAAGATCGGGATCCGGGATACCTGCCGTATCCAGATGGCTTTCTATCAGATCTTCCGTAACAACAGTATCCTCCGGAAGGATTCCATCCCTGATCTCACCCAGGATACCGTTAAACGCTCTTATGATCTCATCCCGGCTTCCGTAATTCAGTGCTATCTGGAAATTCAATCCGTCAAAATCCCGGCTGAATTCCTCCAGTTCACGTATACTCTGCTGAATGTCTTCAGATAATCCGCTCTTATCGCCGATAACGCGGACTCTCATATGATTCTTTTCCGCTGTATTTTTGCAGGTCTTGAGATAGGATCTTAAAAGGTCCATGATAGCCTTGACCTCATCTCCCGGCCTCGACCAGTTCTCTGTGGAAAAAGCATAGACCGTAAGGTACTTTATACCAAGATTCCAGGCCTCCCTGCAGATAACTTCCACATTCTTCGCCCCCTGGGTGTGACCATATGTACGGGGCATACCCTTGGACTTCGCCCAGCGTCCGTTTCCGTCGAGAATAATGGCAACATGTTCCGGTATGTTCAAACCGTCATGATCTCCTTTTCTTTCTCAGCCGCAGCCTCATCAACCTTTTTAATATACTTATCTGTGATCTTCTGAAGCTCATCCTGCAGATCCTTGATGACATCCTCTGAGATATCCTCGGATTTTCCCAGCTTCTTTAAGGAATCAACGCCGTCACGTCTTATGTTCCTGACAGCCACCTTGCACTCTTCGCCCTTTTTCTTTACATCCTTGCAGAGTTCTTTTCTTCTGTCCTCTGTAAGCTCCGGAAATACAAGTCTTATGGCAGTCCCGTCATTATTGGGATTGATCCCGATATCCGAGATCTGCAGAGCCTTCTCAATGTCCTTCAGCATTGACTTGTCGTAGGGCTTTATCATTATGACCCTGGCCTCGGGAACAGAGATATTTCCCACCTGCTGTATCGCAGTGGGAGTCCCGTAATAGTCCACCTTTATCTTATCCAGAATATGGGGATTTGCTCTTCCCGCTCTGATAGAAGCCAGCTCTCCCTGAAGATTATCAAGAGATTTCTGCATCTTATCTTCGTATTTTGCGATTCTTTCATCTGCCATGGCTTACCTCCCAATCATACCGTGACTTCCGTACCGTTGAAGTCTCCGGATATAGCCTTGCTGATACTGTGTTCCTCATTCAAAAGAAATACTCTCATTGGCATTTTGTTTTCCATTGCCATTATGGAAGCGGTGAGATCCACTACCTGAAGCTTTTTCTCTATGACTTCATCTATACCCACCTTGTCATATTTAACCGCATCAGGATTGCTCTTCGGATCGCTGTCGTACACTCCGTCGATGGCCTTGGCAAGAAGTATCATATCCGCCTCAACCTCTATGGCTCTTAATACCACTCCCGTATCTGTGGAGAAATAAGGATGACCTGTGCCTCCCGCAAAGAAGACCACCATCCCCTTGGAGAAATACTTGTTGGCCCTGTCCTTTGTAAAAAGCTTGGTAAAGCCCTCTATCTCAAAAGGGGTAAGTATATTCGTCATCATGCCTTCCGAACGGAATATCTCGGACACATAGATACAGTTCATTACCGTTGCCAGCATACCTATCTGGTCAGCCTTCGTACGGTCAATGCTTTCGCTGGTCCTTCCCCTCCAGAAATTGCCTCCTCCAATGACGATACCAACTTCCAGACCTTTATTTAGAAGTTCATGCACATCCCTTGCAACAACACGTACCGTATCCTCGTCAAATCCGGTTTTCTTGCTGCCTGCGAGAGCTTCTCCGGAAAGCTTAAGCATCACTCTTTTCATATACCGTCAACCTCGGAAATACTTATCTTGCCTCAACCGCATTCTTAAGTTCATCGAAAAAAGATGTGGGAC
This sequence comes from uncultured Lachnospiraceae bacterium, assembly GCA_902797705.1. Classification (GTDB taxonomy): domain Bacteria; phylum Bacillota; class Clostridia; order Lachnospirales; family Lachnospiraceae; genus NK4A144. Next base: position 5,267 of record CADBTX010000278.1, read on the forward strand.
TGATCTCCGCATAGCACTGTGAGCAGTGTCCCTCTACAACAGCTCCGTTATTGATCTGCACCGACTTGGACTTGATATCACCCATAACGATCGCAGAAGTATCAAGGATAACAGGTCCTCTTACATCTATGTCACCTTTTACAGCGCCTGCAATAACTGCGCTTGTTGCAGTGATGTTTCCGATGATAACGGTCTCCTGGCCTACCTTTACAGCTCCATTGCTTATAACCTCACCGGTGATCTTGGCAGAATCCGCAAATACTTCGTCGGCCTTTGAATTACCGGTAATGGAACCGGAAACATTGAGTTTACCCCTTACATGAATATTTCCTTTAACGCATCCTACAACTTCAAGTGATCCCTGGGATGTGATATCACCATTTATTGTCATCCCGGCGGTAACGCTGCCGCACTCATCTGCCTCAGGGCCATCCTCCAGCTCGGGAAGCTTAACTACCTTGTTTGAATCGTCACTCATCTCTTCTTTCTCCTTATCATCATCTATTTCTGATCCCAACTGAGCTGCCGCCATTTCAAATGCAGGCTCCTCAGTTACAGTCTCTTCTATCACCGGTTCCTCTGTCAAAGTCTCTTCCGCGGCAGGTTCTTCCTCCTTCGGCTCCTCAACAGGATCCGCTTCCACTGAAGTCTCCGGTTCCGCAAAGATCCCTTCCACTGCCGCAAGTACTGTTTCTTCCACCGGCGCCCTTTCCTCTTCAGCCTCAGGTATTGGCTCGGGCTCTGCAACTGCCTCAGGTTCTGCTATTGGCTCCGGTTCAGGTTCCGGCTCGGGCTCAGGCTCGGGTTCTGCTATTGGCTCGGGCTCGGGCTCTGCAATCGCCTCAGGTTCTGCTATTGGCTCCGGTTCAGATTCCGGCTCAGGCTCTGCAATTGCTTCAGGTTCTGCTATCGACTCCGGCTCAAGTATTGGCTCTGGCTCGGGTTCTGCGATGGCTTCCGGCTCTGCTATGGGTTCAGGTTCAGGTTCTGCTATCGGCTCGGGCTCGGGTTCTGCAATGGCTTCCGGCTCTGCTATGGGTTCAGGCTCAAGTATTGGCTCAGGCTCTGCAACCGCCTCGGGTTCTGCTATTGGCTCGGGTTCAGGCTCTGCAACCGCCTCAGGTTCTGCTATCGGCTCAGGCTCGGGTTCTGCTATTGGCTCGGGCTCAGGCTCTGCAACCGCCTCAGGTTCTGCTATCGGTTCCGGCTCAAACTCTGGTATAACTTCCGCCTCAGGTATCGCTGCCGGCTCGGGCTCTGCAATAGGCTCGGGTATTGGCTCGGGCTCGGGTTCCAAAACAGGCTCCGGTTCAGGCTCCGCAACAGGCTCAGGCTCCGCAGCAGCTGCCGGCTCCGACTGGAACATAAATCCAAGGTCCGGCTCCTCCACCTGCTCAGTTTCAGGCACAGGCAACGGATCCAGGGCCGGCATGGGAATGTCCTCTGCCACAGGCGCAGATCCTCCGAATAAGTCCGCTGCAGGCTCGGCTCCTGCTTCTCCAAAATCAAATTTCGGTTCCGGAACATCCTCCTTTGGAAGTTCCGGCATATTATTAAGCATCTCCTCCAGGTTAAGGCTTTCCTGCACCCCCTCTTCGGCGGCTTCAGGTATAGCTTCAGATTCCCCGGCCTTTCCGGACAGATTCAACTCGTCAACTGCCTGGGAAAGATCCTCTTTGAAATCATCAAAAAAACCCATCTATTGTATTCCTCCTTAACTGATCTCCGTCTGCCCTATTCCGGTTCAGTCTCATTGAACTGATGGAAAGGCGGAGTGTCGTCGTCTATGGCTCTGATATCCATTCCTCTCTGTTTCAGGCCGTCAAGAATACCGGGAAGTGCTTCCACCGTATTCTTTTTGCTGCCCGTATCGTGGAGAAGGATCACAGCGGTATCCCTTCTGTCCACTCCGTCAAGGGTATTCTTTACGATATCTGCGGATGAAAGCCCGTTTCCTGATGAATCTCCGCCATAGACATTCCAGTCATAGTACTCCATACCCTGACTGTATAGCACTGATATGTAATCCACCATTGGAAGTGCCGCGATAGTATTACCGCTGCCTCCGGGAAACCGATAGAACTTGGGCACCACACCCGTCTCATTATAGATTAGATTTCGTATTTTATCAAGGTCGTACTGGAACATGTCCAGATCCCCGTAGACCTTGGAATATACGTGGGAATAGGAGTGCATCCCAATGGTGTGTCCTTCATCCACGATCCTCTTATAGAAGGGTCTCAGGCTTTCATCCCTGTCCCCTGTGCCGCAGACAAAGAAGGTGGCATGGACTCCGTATTCCTTCAGGATATCCAGGATCTCCCCGGTATATACGGAGGGGCCGTCATCAAAGGTCACATAAACCTTTTCTCCCTCTCTCATCTCCGGGATCCCCGGGGGCGTATCTTCACTTACGCTCTCTTCTTCGCCGGAAATATCATCCTTTTCCTTATCCTTTGGCTTAGGATCCTTTATCTCCTCCGCGGTTTCCGGCTTTTTTTCAGCCGTTTCCGCAGATTCATCAAAAACTGCCGCTTCCTCTTTCTTAACCGGCTCTTCTGCAGGTTTTTCCGCCCTTATTTTCCGGTCCCTTTTCACAAGGGAAAAGGCAATAGTTGTAAGCAGCACAAGAACCGCGACACATAAAACACATGCCGCGGCCAATAAAACCAGTTTTCTTCTTCTGATCCTTTTAATGCGAACCATAAATATACTGCTGCATACGGGATCGATCATATGCCTTTCGGCACAATCCATCTTCAGAAGAAGATGTTTTTACCCGTCTCAAAATAGTAGTTATTCGAAGGGATTATCTCAGATCCCTTTATCTCAAATACCTCCCAGACAACTCCGGAATTACCTATGGGAGTCTGGAACGAGCCCACAAGGCCGTTCTTATTATACACTTTAACCTGAACCTCGGAAAGAGACATATCGTTGGCCAGATTATTTCCCTTCTTTCCGTTTATCTGATCAGTAACAAAATACTTGTAATCCGAATTTCCGTCAACTGTGATCACCTGGGACATATCATTCTCGTATTTTCCCGAATTCAGATCCAGCGTAAAGGGCAGAAGGTCCGAGATCTTTTCATTATTGTAGGTCAGGACCACCTCATACTGATTTTCCTTTAATTTATCCGGCGACTGCTTTGTCACATCCAGGAGATAAATATCCGTATCATGCTTATTCTCCCCGACGGGGGCCATATATGTCACACCTATCGGATATTCTATTGTACGGGGCCTGATATAAATGTCATTTATCCTGGAAGGAGCAAAATCCCCGTATTCAAATTCCATGGTATACCAGTCCGCGGTATTAACGGGAACCGCAAACTCATAGTAGCCGTCTCCGTTTGTCATTACGGAATTCTCATAGGCGTTGGCTTCGCTCTTTATCGTGACCTTAGTATTTGCAAGGGTCCCTCCGTATTCATCCGCCACATAACCGTAAAGCTTCGCAGTGGACGGAATGGATCTCAATACGTTGTAATTCACGTAGGCTCTGTTGACAAGTTCTGCCTCAAGCTCGTCATATTCCTTCCTGATATCCGGATTCATGGTGTCGTAGCTTGCCGCGGTAACAGATTCGTTGGACTCCCCGTATGTCGCATAGCACTCCGCCAGAAAATCATTCAGGAAATAACATCTCTGTCCCCCGCTCCTTCTGGCGTCATCAGCATTAATTCCGTACAGATCATCGATATATCTGTATGTATAAAGAAGCACGCCGTTCTTGTAGTAAAATCCCGTAACCTCCCGGCCTTCGCTGCCGTATTCGGTGGAAACTATCTTGTCGATGAGCCGGTCCTCGGGATTTGTATAGACCGTAAAGTCTATGGTGGCGCCGTTTCCGCTGCGGTGGAGCCTTAAGCTCTTTACCTTGTCGTTCTTTATGTTCTGCTCTACTTCCTTTGGAGCCTTCTTATTTACCGGAAGCTCGCTGTCCCGCTCTCCGGGCTCATATTTCACGGTATCATAGTCTATTTCCGGAAGCACCCCGCCGGAACGCCTGATAAAAGCCACCCCTTCTTCAAAGGTGTCCGCTATCGCAGCATCCTCCTCATTACCGGTGGATACTTCTCCGCCCTTTCCATCATCCTCGTCCTCCTCTTCCACATCGATAACGCCTTCATCGTCCTCAACAGAAGGGAGGGAGGTCTCGCTGGCGTCCTCTGTCGACGCCCCAATTGCATCATCCTTATTCGTGACTATCTTTTCCGAATTCTTTCCGCATCCGGAGAAAAGCATGCTTATCAGCATCATCCCGGAAATCAGATATACTATCACCTTTTTATTTTCGAACATATCATACCTGTCTTTCTTATTCCTTTTGAAAAAGCCCTTCCGAAACATAAGGTCACACGTTCGGAGGTCCACTAAGAATGGATGATATCATAAAAAACCGAAAAAAGACGGGTATTAAGACAATCATAAGGAAATATTCAGTATGTCTATGACTATTCCTGAAAGGACGCCGCAGAAATAAAGTATGGCAGTAAGACAAAGATTCTTCTTCAGATCATTATTCACTCTGAAAAGCACCAGAAGCCCTATACCGGCCCCTGTCAGCAATCCGGACATCATTGCTCCAAAGCCGATCATGCCCTCAAGGAAAAACTCAGTGATAAATACCGATGCCGCGCAGTTTGGAATAAGGCCGATCAAAGCCGCGGCAAAATCCACCATGAGTCCACTCCTCCCAAAAAAGCTCCTGATGGCATCCTCTCCCAGGGTCTCTACCAGAACATTGATGATGACGGATGAAACAAGGATAAAGAAAAATATGCTGAGAGTATGCTTAATGGCCGGCCTTACAATACCGCCATGATGCTCCTTATGGGATTTCAGATCGTGAAGTTCCCTGGCATCCTTGAATTCCTGCTTCGTATCATCACAATGGCAGCCCTCCCTTTCGCAAAGGCTGTGTATATCCATGGGTTCTTCCTGCTTCTTAAAAACATTCCTCCTGAGAAGATCAAATAAAAGCCCGTAGGATATACCCACCGCTGCCTTCAAAAGCAATATCTTTAATATCCTGTCTCCCTGAAGATTGCTGGATATAAAGAGGGGCAGCATCTCATCTGAGGTGGAGAGAAATATGGCAAGGAGGGTCCCCGCCGTTATCACCTTTCCTGCGTACAGATTAGAAGCCGCCGTGGAGAACCCGCACTGGGGAAATATCCCTGCGATCCCTCCGATGACCGGGCCCAGCCTTCCGGAGCCCTTCACCTTTTCGGCGATCCTTCCGGACGCATGCTGTTCCAGGTATTCCATAAAAAGATAGGTTACAAATAAAAACGGCAGCATCCTCAGAGAATCAAGCCCCGCATCCACGAAAGCATCCAGCATAAAAAAATCCTTTCAAAAAGCTTGTTGACTTTTCCGATATGGAATGATATCATATCACTCGTGCCGTGTGAATAGACAATTTTTTCGGTACATCAGCGGAAGTGTCGGAACTGGCAGACGAGCAAGACTAAGGATCTTGTGAGCGCAAGCTTGTGTGGGTTCAAGTCCCATCTTCCGCACTA
>CADBTX010000279.1 GCA_902797705.1 uncultured Lachnospiraceae bacterium
ACCGCCCATATCAGAGACAGCACAAAACAAAGGGCAAGGGCGATACGGTATGTAGGTTTTCTGAAGATCCTTCCAAGGTCAGCAGCAATAAGATTTTTCAAAACTCAAACTCCTTTCTGTTAAAGAAAAATACAGTTACTGCAAGTGAGGCAACAATATACAATACTACCGGGATGATCTGAAACCCCGGCTCTCCGGCTTCAATGCTCTTATACGCCCAGTCAAGAAGCCCGTCGATGGTATAATCATAGATCGAAATATCTCCGAGGTGCGACATTATCATAAACACAAGCCTCAGGACCACAGAAAACGCCACACAGGAAATAATACCCAGGGCAGCGGAATTAGTAAGGAACATTACCATAGCCGAAAAGCAGATATATCCCAGAAACCTGAGAGCCCTGAGCCATACTGCCGCCATGGCGATACCCATCTGCCGGTTACTGATGGCGTAATCCGGAGAAGCCATAAACAGAACCGCTATTGTAATGATGATAAAGACCCCGGCAAGCAGGATCGCCGCATCCAGAAGCTTTGCCGTAATAAGTTTTCCCCTGGTGAGCCCGTGACCCAGTATACACTGCATGGATTTCGAGGAGAGCTCATGAGAAAACACTGCCAGAAATATGGGCACAGAGATACAGACCGGGAGCAAAAAACCGTCCAGCGAATTCTTGACACCGTTCATATATCCGGTTGCATTCGATCCTTTATCGATCAGTCTCTGCCCGATTCCGAAAACCACCATAAAAACCCCGAGCAGGGTTCCTATGTAAAGCATTTTTGTTCTAAGGATCCGCTTAAGGTCAGCCTTTATTAGATTTCTCAATCCTCAGCACCTCCGATCAGCTCAAAGTAATAATCCTCAAGAGTGACCTTTTCTTTTCCCTCTTTGAGAATGGCAATGCCATTCTGGGCAAGGATCTCCCGCGCCTTTTCCAGATCTTTCATAGGAACAGACAGTTCTATCTCCGGGCGCTTGATACTCAGGTCTTCCTGTGTTATCTCCTTTGCTATGACGCCTTCATGAACAATGCCGAACCTTTCGGCCGTATTCTCCAGTTCTCCAAGGATATGACTGGACACGATGACGGTCATCCCAAGTTCATCACGGAAGCGTCTGATCATATGACGCACATCGGCAATACCCTGAGGATCCAGACCGTTAGTAGGCTCATCAAGGATCAGTATCTCCGGATTGCCAAGGAGGGCATTGGCTATCCCGAGTCTCTGCTTCATTCCAAGGGAATAACCCTTGACAGGCTGCTTGACGTCCTGCAGCCCGACCAGCTCAAGGACCCTGTTTATCTCCTCTTTCATGCCTTTCCGGGGAAGTCCCTTGGCTACGGCATAGTATTCCAGATTGGCTCTTCCCGTAAGGTAATTGTAGAAATTAGATCCCACAAAAAACCCGATCTTTGCCCTGTTTGCGTAAAGTTCTTTTTTTGTGGCCGACCCCGCTATGGAGACAGTTCCTGTATTAAACTCGCTGAGTCCCAGGATCATCTTAAAGATGGTGGTCTTACCGGCCCCGTTCTTCCCTACGAGTCCGTATATATCACCCTTATTGACCTGCATCGTAACACCCTTAAGCACCTGATGCCTGCCGTAGCTCTTTTCCACTCCATCAAGCCTGATAACCGCCTGTGCTTCTGTATTACTCATGTTTTGTACCTTGTGTTTCAAACTTTTCCTCCGCTCTGTTCTGCTTTTTCACCAAACATTTACTCTCTTCCCGGGTTCCAGATACATTCCGTCTCCCGGCTTAATGTCATAGGTATCCAGGAATTCATCAAACTGCTGCAGCGTGATATTGATCCTGTAGAAGTTCAGGGGATGTGCGTCATTTGCAAGCTGGTCAAGTTCATCCTCTTCACTCTTCTGGGTGGCCCAAAGCGCCGCATATCCTCTGAAAAATCCGTCATAGTCAAAGCCTTCGATATCACGGGCCATATACAGTATGGCTCCGATACCGGATATATCTGCAGCTGCCTCATTCTGGACGTCGTAACCCGTAACCTGCTGCTTTCCCGGAATAGGTCTGGCCAGAGAAAAATAACTTCCCACCTTTCCTACCCTTTCATCCAGCCGGGATCTGTCGTCGGTGGACATCCAGTCAGTTTCCACGCCGTCATCATCAAATCTTCTTCCGTAAAGATCATAGCGGGAGCCCTGACTGTCAAATCCATGGGATATCTCATGTCCCACGGTGGAGCCTACGCATCCAAGGAACTCTTCATAGCTTATGTCTTCGCCAAAGAGATTATCTCCGTTGGCTACCCATCCCGCCAGAATATAGAAGCAGTTTCGGTCAGGATAATAGAGGCTGTTGATCGTAGTGGTCGAGACCTTCTTATCATAAATATCCCAGAATCCTCTGTCTATATCGGGATCAGCGGCCCTTAACGCCCTCTGGGCCTCGACCAGCCTGGAAGCACTCGCTGCCGCATCCAGAATAGTTCCTCCCTCGTCATAGCCCTTTATCTTAACCGTGGAATAGTCAGCTGTATTCGTAGGCCTTACTACCTGTACGACCATATTATTGAGTTTCTCCACTACTGCCGCTTTGGTTTCATCGCTGAGCCAATCCGCTTCATAAACCATCTTTCCATAGGCTATTTTCAGGCCATCGATGAATTCCCTTATCTTGTCCGTTTCCGTATCATCAGGGTAATACTTTTCCAGGTACAGGGTATCCATTGCCGGCATAAATGAACACTGGACAAGATTGTAAGCAAATTCCGTATTGTCATCCTTCACGGTGACCTTTGGATCCTTTTCGGTTTTTGGTATTCCAATCTCCGCAAACTTTTCCAATGCTTCCCGGTCCAGTGTTGAATATGCGTACATCAGCATTTTCACAGTCAGATATGACTTCAGATCATTAAGATGCTCCAGGTCATATATCTGACTAAGCCTGCCAAGCAGCATATAATCGACGTAAAAGCTATTTGCAGCAGAATATCCCCTTCCATCAAGGATCTCTGTAAGGGGATATCCGTTTTCATACGACTCCAGTCCTGCACGGTCTGTCTGCATTTTATGAAGCTGTTCATCAACACTGTACAGACCCGTACAGCCATTATTTGCCAGAAACTGTTCCACCTCATAGCATCCCTTAAGGATCTCTTTGATGCGGGGTTCATCATATCCCAGGCGCCCAAGCATATACGAGATCATATTATCCGTATACTCTTTTGCTTCAAGAGCTTTTTCCGAAAACTCTTTGTAGAAGTCCTTATCGGAAAGAGTAAAGTCGGGGACCTGGATCTTCAGCATGCTCTTATCTACCTGAATGATCTGGGAAGAAACCTCGACGGGAACCATAAGTCCAAGATTAAAAGGATTTCTTTCAAGGCTCGCCTGATATGCAGTCATCTCCTCGATGGATGAAATGCTCTGAATGTCATCGACATACTTCCGAAGAGGTTCAACTCCCAGTTTGTTCCTCTTGTCCCAGTCAAGGACCAGATCTTCAAAAGTCCTAAGTACCTCTGCATTGGCTCCTGTGATGCTTTCATCCTCCAGGACCTCTCTGTATCTCGAATACACAAAATCGGTGGTGCTGTCGGAACTGCTCCAGCTCTTCTTATCAGGATCAAGTATGAGAGAAGTGATGGTTTCCTGATTTTCTGCCGCCGCAAAGTCGTCCTGCGGCCTTATCACATCATCTGCCTTCACGCTGCCCATCAGATCGGAATCGATCCATTTGCCGTGTCCGGGCTCATCAGCGAGGCTGCCTTTGGCATCTGCTCCTCCGCAGGCAGTAAGCTGGATCAGCATGACAAATACCAGCATCAGTGCGGTCATCTTTCCGTATTTTTTTAATATGTGATCACCTGTAATACCCGGAATGATCCTCATTCCTGTCTCCTCCTCACCTTTTCGCAGGATACTGCTGCCATGCACCGTCCCATTTTCTTTACATATGTTTTTGTTTTGATCTTACCACTGTCGCAGACCGGGTTCTGTTTACGGTTTTCCCTGTATTCTTATTCATATCCGGATTCTCCGCCATTTCATTTTCAAGAAGTTTATTGATATTCGTATTCTTAATATAGATCGACTTCCGGGAGCTGTCCATCTGACCGGTTTTTGCCCCCTTATCCGCCTTTACCCCATTGTTTGCGTTCACGGGAGCGTCGGCTCCTGCTGTCACTCTGAGCTGTGACATGGTCACTCCCATTTGCTTACGGGTCTTTCCCTGGGGTGTCCATGGATTCTTATGGGTCTTCACATAGTTTTCGCCGGCTTTCCTTATCTGGCGGAACATGGTCTCAAGCCTTATTGCATCCTCGGAAGGGATCTCAACCGCCTTACCGTTGGGGTTCTTTTGCTTCAGGCCTTCAAAATAGGTATTAAGCTGTCCCACAGACTTCTTCATCCATTCATAATGTCCCGTGTCCTTCCCATAGAGCTTACCGCCCATATTATCAAAGAGTCTCTTTGCTTCCGCAACGCTCTTAGCCGTCTCTTCAAGGTTTATATTGGTAACCAGTTTTTCATCCAGGAAATTGATCTTTCCTTTTTCCGCTTTGGCCCTCACATAATCTATATCACTTTCCGGATCATTGAATTTCCTATTATTTAACCGTTTTGACAGCTCTTTCTTAATCATTGCTGCCCTTTCAAAGTAATTCCTCTTTTTATCATGTGCCGGATCTCTTCTTCCAAGTTCTGTGATCCTGAATTTTGCGAAATCTTTATCGGGCACCACCAGTATCCTGCCGTTTTCGATCGTGTCTATATTACTTTCCTTTTTCCATTCAATGTCAACCCTCAGCTTGTCCTGCAGGTTTTTAAGACGGTTCTTGCAGCTGTCCATTTCCTGTTTTGAAAAGTTCATATCCTTCAGAACGAGATCCAGAGTCGCCGGTGTCATTTCCAGTATCTTCTGCGCCGTGCTCTCTCTCATGATACGCATATCGTCAGGTTCAACAAGTTTTTCGCCCGTATCATTGTCGGAAGTTTCCTTTAATCCGAAGGAGAGATCGTTATCTATACCTGTAAGCCCTGTGATAACGTGCTGTCCCCTGATCTTTTCGATCTTATACAGCATGTTACCGCCATGCCGGTCATAGTTTCCGCAGATGTAGTCAAGTACCTGGAGATCCGATAACTGCTGCTTAAATGTAGTGGTATCCACGCCGGAATAATCATTACCATATTTTCCTGCCACCTCCCACATGGGGTCTCCCTCGGGAAGGTGGTCTAAATGCTTTCCCTTTGCCTTCTGCTGGAAGGTACCGGTCTTTTCAACTCCGTTGATCTTCAGCTTAAAGTTTCTTGCTCCGGCTATCAGGTCACCCATCCCCAGATAATTCGCAACAGAGCTCATGGCTGTATTTCTTTTATCTATCCTCTCACCCTCGGGTATCTTTGCCACGTTACTGTTCATGTAGCTGGTGGCAAACTTATCTATGGCCTCATTTATCGTACTGAAATAATATCTTCTTAACTCAGTATTTTCCTGCTTCCCAAGCTCCTTCATCAAATCTGCGCCCAGCTTCTGATTTACGAGACTCGTAACAATGAGAATATTAGGATCTTCAAGATCTCCCTCCTGACTCTTTAAAACCTCCACTATAGAATCCTTTGATTTCGTATTTAAATCGTTGATATCAGAAAGCGAAAGGTTGAAAATAGTATTTGCGATCTTTGCCTCAATGGAATCCTTTCCGTATTTTTCCTCGTGGGCTGCAAGAGCATTGGCCATTGCGTTTTCGGTAGTTTCCACATTCTGGCTCTCGGTAAAGAATCCCTCTTCCACCGTCCCGTTTTCCATTGTGAGCTGTATAGGGATCCTCGAGCTCATGGCCCCGCCCACAGCATTTATTTCCTGACCCTCTGCTATCTCAGCACTTACAGAACGTCCTTCCTGAACTACTTTCAGAAGGGTTCGACCTTCCTCCTCCATTCCCTTTGCTTCATGAAGGGCTGCGATATCCTCACATACAAGAGCGCGTATGGCGGTGACACAGGTCAGTCTTCCCTGTCCGAAACCGGTATCAGTAAGGTTCTTTCCCTGTTTGATATAGTTATCACAGGCTTTTAAGAGCTTTTC
>CADBTX010000280.1 GCA_902797705.1 uncultured Lachnospiraceae bacterium
GAAATGCCGCTGACATACTGCCTTGCCTGCATGGAGAAAGAGGGCATACGGGTTAAACCCGGGGATCTCTTGAAGTACAGTGAGGATCTCGGTCGAAAGATAGATGGTCTGGAAGACAGGATAATAAAAGAAGCCGGAGAAAAATTCAATATATATGCCCCGAAAGAGCTGGGAACTATCCTTTTTGAGAAGATGGGACTCAAAGGGGGAAAAAAGACCAAGACCGGATATTCAACTTCTGCAGAGGTACTGGAGAAGCTCGCTCCCGAGTATCCTTTTGTGCGTGATATTCTGGAATTCAGGACCTATTCAAAACTGAAAGCCACCTATGCGGACGGACTGCAGGCTTTTATCGGAAAAGAGGACAGGATCCACTCCACTTTTAACCAGACTGTCACAGCTACCGGAAGGATAAGCTCGGCGGATCCGAATCTTCAGAACATACCGGTGAGGACCGAGCCCGGAAGGGCGTTCCGGAAGATATTTGTGCCGAGAGAGGGATTTTCCTTTACGGATGCGGACTACAGCCAGATAGAGCTCAGGATACTGGCTTCATTATCAGGCGATAAAAAGCTTATCGAAGCATATAATGAGGGGAAGGATATACATGCCATCACTGCTTCACAGGTATTTTGTGTTCCGTTAAGCGAGGTGACTCCGGAGCTGCGACGTAATGCAAAGGCCGTGAATTTCGGGATAGTATACGGCATCAGTTCATTCGGACTTTCGCAGGATCTCTCCATATCAAGGAATGACGCAAAAGAATATATCGATCGTTATTTTATCACCTATCCGGATGTAAAGAATTATCTTGATTCTCTCGTATCATCCGCAAAGGAAAAAGGATATGCCGAGACATATTTCGGCAGGAAAAGGCCTGTACCTGAGCTTAAAAGTTCTAATTTCATGCAGAGATCTTTTGGAGAAAGGGTTGCCATGAATGCCCCTATACAGGGAACAGCCGCTGATATCATAAAGATCGCCATGATCCGTGTAATGAATGCCATAAAAGAGAATGATCTAAAGTCAAAGCTGATCCTGCAGATCCACGATGAGCTTCTGATAGAGACTGCTCCGGGAGAGGAAAAGATCATTCATGATATACTGGAAAAAGAGATGACCGGAGCCGCGGATCTTCCCGTGCCGCTGATAACAGATATTAATACAGGTATGAACTGGGATGAGTGTCACTAAAGTATGAAAATGATCGGAATAACCGGCGGAGTAGGAGCCGGTAAATCAGAGATATTGGATCATCTGCAGAAGAATCCGCGTTTTCTTGTCAGGAAGGCTGATGAGATCGGTCACCTTGTGATGAAAAAGGGAACACCTGTTTTCGAAAAGATCACCGCTCTTCTCGGCGAATCTGTCATAGGAGATGATGGTAATATAGACAGACGGCGGATGGGTGGGATTATTTTTAAGGATCCCATTATCACGGAAAAAATAAACGGTATCATACATCCCGCTGTCCGTGAATATGTGATATCGGATAAAGAACAGGCTGAAAGATCCGGAAAATATGATATATATTTTCTTGAGGCTGCACTGCTTATTGAATGCGGATATGGTAAAATATGCGATGGATTATGGTATATTTATGCTGACCCGGAAGTAAGACGGAAAAGGCTGAAGATATCCAGGGGCTACAGCGATGAAAAGATAGATGATATCATGGCAAGACAGCTTCCGGATGCAGAGTTCAGAAAGCACTGCACAGCGATCATAGATAATTCAGGAGATATCGAGGAAACCATTAAACAGCTCGATAGTACGATAAGTGGATATAAGGGTTGAAGGAAAAAAAGCCAAGCTTAAATTCGCGAAGGTCAAAAGAGAAATTGCAAGGAAGGGTAAGAAAAGAATGCAGAACGTGAAAAAGACGAATGAGCCACTTGTTTTCGGACTGGACATCGGTACCAGATCCATAGTCGGAACGGTTGGTTATTACCAGGCCAAGCAATTTCATGTAGTCGCATTGGAGAAGGTGGAACATGAGGACAGGGTGATGCTGGACGGGCAGATCCATGATATTTCCGGTGTTGCCGCCGAGATAAGAACAGTCAAAAAATGGCTGGAGGAAGATATAGGGCAGGAGCTTACCGATGTCTGTATCGCCGCCGCAGGCAGAGTACTCCGTACGGTAAATACCCATGTGGAGCAGGATCTGGGAGAAGACAGGGACGTTACTGCAGAGGATATCTATTCACTGGAGATCCAGGGTGCCCAGCAGGCTTATGCCGAATTTGTAAAGAATAATGATCTCCGCATACATTTCTACTGCGTAGGATATACCGTTGAGAGGTATTACCTGAACCAGTATCCCATGAGTAATCTGGAAAGCCATAAAGGGCATAATATCGGTGCTGATATGATCGCCACTTTTCTTCCGGATGAAGTGGTTGACGGACTATACAAGGCAGTGGAAGCTGCCGGGCTAAGGGTGGCAAATCTTACGCTGGAGCCCATCGCGGCCATGGAAGTTGCTATTCCCAAGTCATACAGGATGCTTAATATTGCTCTGGTGGATGTGGGAGCAGGCACGAGCGATATCTGTATCACAAGAGACGAAGCTATCATAGCTTACGGAATGATCCCGAGTGCCGGTGACGAGATAACGGAATGTATCGCCAAATCCCTTCTTACAGACTTTATAGAGGCAGAGGAGATCAAGAAACAGATCGGTGATAAGGGTGCCGTGAAGTACAGAGACATCATGGGTATCGAATCCAAGGCCGATCAGGATAAGTTAAACAGTATCGTTTCTCCCACGATAGAGATCATGACCAGGGAGATCTCGGACAAGATAAAGAAATTAAACGGCGGAAAGCCGGTAAGCGCGGTATTTGTTGTAGGCGGAGGCGGAAGGGTTCCTCTTTTCTGCAAGCTTCTCGCAAATGAAATGGGACTCATGGAAGAGAGAGTAGCGGTAAGAGGTGAGGAAGTCCTGAAAAATGTGGATTTCCAGGTGGATGACGTGACAGTGGATTCCCTTCTTGTAACACCCATCGGTATATGCCTCAATTTCTACAGCTCCAAGAACAACTTTGTATTTGTAACCTTTAACGGTGACCAGATAAAGCTTTATGATAATTCAAATCTAAGGGTTTCCGATGCAGCCATGCAGTCAGGTTTTAAGAATGCAGATCTCTTCCCGAAGCACGGCCCGGATATTTCTTTTACAGTGAACGGAAAATCCCAGATGAGGCGAGGAGGGATCGGAGAACCTGCAGAGATAAAGCTGAACGGGGAACCGGTTTCAATGAGCGAGAAGATAAAGGGAGGAGACCTTATCGAGGTGATCCCTTCCACCGCGGGAAAGGCCGCTTCCATTATGCTGGAAAAACTGCCTGAATTCGGTGAGAAGATCACTGTCAACGTGAACGGTACTCCTGTCCAGCTTCCAAAGTATGCATCCGTTAACGGTGAGCTGAAGAGCGGATATTACGAGATCCAGGACGGTGATAAGATCGAAATGCTGAAATTTTACACTGTTCAGCAGATCTTGGAATTCATGGATGTGAATCTGGAAAGCGGCACAGAGATCTACGTTAACCGTGAGATCGCATCTCCGCTTACTGAAGTATATGATAATTTCAATGTGGACTGGACATTTGCGGATGAAGAATTCCATGACGGAAGTCTTGCGGATATCAAAGCCCAGGCTGCAAAGGAAAGAAAAGAAGGCGTGGATGCATCCGAAAACTCTTCCACGGTGAGCATTGAGGAATTAAAGAGGAAATTATCTGACAGAAAAGAGGAGACCGGTCCGGTACTTGATGATGACGGCAATCCCATTCCCGAAGCCAGTGCGAATCCGGTATTCGGAAGTCTGGGTGCGCTATACAATGAAGAGGTTCCGCACGACGGAATAGACAATGTAAGTAACGGCGTTGCGGTAGATCTCATTGGAAATCCCATTATGGGGGCAAAGGTTAACGGCGGTATCATCGGCACCGGTCCCGGTATCACAAAGGAAAAGGACGCGAGTCCTGCCGGAAATATTACCGTGATATATAACGGAGCGCCTCTGGTACTCGACGGAAAAAACAGCTTTATATACATCGATATCTTTAACTATGTGGACTTCGACCTGTCCGCACCCAAGGGAAAGTCGGTAGAAACACTGCTTAACGGCAGACCTGCCCAGTATACGGAGCCTATCAAGGATGGTGACCGTATAGATGTGCGCTGGAGGGATGAATGAGACTTTTAAGCATCGCTTCGGGCAGTTCCGGTAACTGCATATATGTCGGGCATGAAGGAACGAATCTTCTGATAGATGCGGGTATTTCGGGTAAGAGGATAGAAGCCGGCCTTAATAAGATAGGCC
>CADBTX010000281.1 GCA_902797705.1 uncultured Lachnospiraceae bacterium
ACCGCATCGTGATGACTTCCGTGCTTTTCAAGGAACGGAGAATGCAGCTCCGCCAGAAGGTAACCCTTGGGAAAGCTGTCAATATGCCCCAGAACTGCAGTCAATGTCAAGCTCATGATACAGCGGAACTTTACCAACGACGTTAAGTAAAGATCTCTCCAAAAATCCGTCAGCTTCGCCGACACCTTCCAAGAAGGCTTAAAAAGGCTTAAGAAGACTCAAACTACGTGACATTGCTCCCTGCAGTGGGGCTGTTGATCGAGTTAGCCTATGCAAACTAAGCGTACATCCTTCTATGTTCCGTGTCAAGGCTTTTTATTGAAAACAGCTTTGTCAAGGCTTTTTATGGAAAACAGTTTTGCAGGACTTGTCATAAGGCAGCTTCCCCTGACTCGCTGAAACCGACAGCTTATGATCCTCTTCGGAATAGATAAATTCTGTATTGCAATATTCCCCTTCTTCAAAGGAATATCCGTCTCCTTCGTCGAGATACAGAGTGAAACTCCCGTCACAGCCTTCATACACATGAATCTCATCGGGAAGACCCTTTTTCTCATCGGCAAAGCTTAATCCCGACGACATTGGGATTATCGAGCCCTCCCGTACAAATACCGGTATCCTGTCTATCGGAGCTTCCGCATCTATAAATCTTCCGCCCTCGTAATACCTACCTGTGTAGAAATCGTACCAGCCGTAGCCACTGGGAAGGTATACCCTCCTTACTTTTTCACTGTCGGGGATCTTTACGGAACCAGGCCTGTAATACATAGCGGTATATACCGGAGCCACAAGGAGCGCCGGTCCCAGAAGGTATTCATCCCGTATTTCCCTTACATTCCCGTCATCCTGAAAATCAATGAGAAGGCTTCTCATCATTGGTTCACCCTTGAAATGCGCCATGGCGCCAAGTGAATAGATATAGGGCAAAAGAGTGTATCTAAGCTTAATATGAGCCACTATGGCATCATAAAAAATATCTCCGCTGCTTCCAAACTGCCAGGGTTCTCTTGGCGTATCGGTGCCGTGGGACCTGAAGACCGGAAGGAAGGTACCGAATTCAAGCCATCTCACATAAAGCTCCCGGTATGCTTTGTCATCAACACCATCATTGTAATCCCCGTGCCAGAACCATAACGGCTTGTGGGAACTGTCATTGCATCCGCGGTTTTCGTACTTATCATCAACCACAAAAAATCCGCCTATATCAAGGGTCCAGTAAGGCATGCCCGTAAGACCCATTTTGATCCCTTCAACGATCTGCCGCCTGAGGGTGTCGTAGGTAGCGCAGATATCTCCGGACCAGAGTATGGCTCCGTATTTCTGTATGCCTGTATATCCGGATCTTGTGAGATTCACCACCCGCTTCTCCGGGATATCCCTTCGCCAGTTCTCATAAATCCCTTTGGCGTGATACAGCCCGTAGGAATTAAGCCTTTCGGGATCAAGAGACCTTTCGGACATCTCCTTGACGACCCTGTATCTCTCGTTCTCCGGCCTTTTCTTTTCTCCGCTCCAGTCGGCGTCCGAGAAGGGCTCGGCATTATCGCACCACAGAGCGTCCGTGCCGCTGTTCATTATCTCCTCTCTGGTCTGCTTCCAGTAAAGGGTCCTGGCATCTTCGTTAAAGGCGTCATAGAGATTTGAATTCGGAAGCAGCAGCCCCTCTCTTTCAAACTCCGCATAGTTTTCCGAATCCGTGCTCATATTGGGCCAGATGCTTACCATAAAATGCACCCGGTCTCCATGTATCTTCTTAACAGTGGCGGGAAGATCCGGATAGCGCTCTTTATCGAATTTCTTTTCTCCCCACAGTCCCTCCTTCCAGCTGAACCAGTCCTGAACTATACAATCTATGGGGATATTCCTTGACCTGAATTCAGATACCACATTTTCAAGTTCCTCTCCGGTCCTGTATCTCTCCTTGCTTTGAATGTAGCCAAAAGCCCATCTCGGAAGCATGGACGGCATTCCGGTGACCCGGTGATAACTCCGGATCAGATCCATTATCCTTTCCCCTGTGAAGATGTAATATCTCAGTTCCCTTGCGCATTCTATCTTAAAGCTTATCCTGTTTCCTTCCGACGAAAAGATCATGGCCGACTCTGAATCAATGAGTATGGCATAATTTCCGGTCGTTACGAGAAAAGGGATCGCGATCCTCATATTTGATTCGTACAGATATTCCCTGTGCCCTCTCTGATCGTAGATCCCGTCTTCGTACTGTCCCATTCCGAGCAGCATCTCATCGCTTCCGATATCAAAAATGATCTCTGCCGAAAAAGCCTTTCCGACAGGGACCTTCTTAAGCCTGTCCGTATATGCGACTTCGCCATTTGCCGTCTGCTTCTTTATCAATCCGGCATCATCCGCCATGTACCTGTATAAGGTGATGGGAGTGAAACGGACCTCCGCCTGGCTCAAAACCTTTTTACCCTTCCACAGAAAATCGATGGGCTCCATGTCCAAAGCCCCTCCGGCCTCTATGGAAGAAAAGGGATATGTGACAGAGATGATATCATCCTTAAGTTTTTCCACAGACCTTGCCATACTCATCCTTTCACCGCCCCGGCCGTCATACCGGACACAATGTATTTCTGTCCAAGAAGATAAACGATAAGCACGGGAAGACTGGTGAGCAATATATCGGCGCACACAAGGTTCCAGTCCTTAAAATACATGCCGAAGAAATTGTATACGGAAAGTGTCATTGGCCACTGCTCCGACCGGTTCAGGAAATAAAGGGGTGATACAAACTCATTCCAGGTATTTAAGAATGTAAGGACCGTGGCTGTGGCTACAGCGGGCTTCAGCATAGGAAAAATAATGAGGAAGAAAAGCTGTACAGGCCCGCATCCGTCGACAACCGCCGCTTCATCCAGTTCCACCGGCACCTTTGCCACAAAGCCGTGGATAAGGAAGGTCATGAAGGGAAGCTGCATCGCAGTATAGAGAAGGATGATCCCGACAGCGGTATTGTTTAGGTGAAGAAACTGCAATACCTTTGTTAATGCCACATAGTTTATGGGAAGGGTTATTCCAAGGACTATGAACATATAGAGAAACTTATTTAACCTTGTCTGATTCCTTGACAGCACATATGCCGCAAGAGCCGCCAGCAATACGCAGAGCACAACGGATCCCGCGGAATAGATAAGGCTGTTTAAGAAAGAAGTGACAAGCTTGCCCTTTTCTATCACCGTGGCAAAATTGCTCCACTGAATGGGAAATTCGGGAAGAAAGAGGTTCATCTTTGATGCAGCTTTCTTGTCCTTTAAGGCATTGAAAAGGATGAGCAGCAGGGGGATCAGGCAGATCGCGGAAAAGATCCACGCTATCAGATTTCTTATGATCGAAAATAATGTCTTTTTAACCTTCATTATTCAACCACCTCGTTTTTCGTCATTACCCTTATCATGTAGATACCCACAAAAATCATGATCACAAACATTACGGATGACAGCGCCGTACCCACCGCATACTGTCCTGTTCCGAACTTCTTAAATACCGCCGTATACAGCACCTCTGTGGTCGCCTTTCCCGGGCCGCCGTTTGTCAGCGCGTAGACCATATCAAACACCTTAAGTCCGTAGATCACGTTTAATACAGTGGTTGTGGCAAGGGTTGGAAGGATCAGTGGGAATGTGATATAGCGGAACTTATTCCACCCTCCCGCTCCGTCTATAGCCGCTGCTTCATAGTAATCCGAAGAAATTGACAGTATCCCTGCTATCAGTATCGTCATGATATAGCCGACTCCTCTCCAGATATCCACTGCCATTACGGAGCCGAAGGCAAGTTCCGAGGACACCAGCCATTTCTGGGCAAACATATCCAGACCCACGGATCTGAAGAAGGAATTAAGAAGACCGGATTTCGGATCAAGAATGGACTTGAATATCATACCGATTATAAGAGTTGACAATACGGATGGCATGAACACTATACCGCGGTGCATGTTAAGGAGCCTTATGGATTTTGTAAGGAGCAGCGCCAGGATAAGTCCGATCGCATTCTTCAGTATGGTGGTGATAAGTGTGAACTCCAGGGTATTTGTTATGATCTTCATGTAGTTTTCATCTGCGGAAAACACTGTGGCAAAGTTCTGGAATCCAACGTAGTGGAGTTCGTCAGAGTATGCTGACCAGTCCGTGAAGGAATAACCTACACCGATAAGTCCCGGCAGAAAGAAAAACACAAAATAAATGATCAACGCCCCAAAGGCAAAATATCTCGGATATATCTTATTCCTGTTCATTTCCTTTCCTTTCGAAAAACCGGGGCCGCCTGACTTTAGTCAGACAGCCCCAAATTCAAGTTGCCCTTAAACTATCATTTCCATCCGGGATCTGAAGCGGCTGCTGCCTGTTCTGCCCTTAATTTATCAATATCCTTAAGAACTTCCTCGGGGCTCATCTCGCCTAAGAACATTGCGGACATGTCAGCACCGATGTCCATCCATGCAGGGTTGTAATACTTCACCGACGCCTGGAAAACAGCTACCTTTTCGGGATATCTGTCATAGAAATCCTGAACAACATCAGAGTATGCGGAGGGAGCGTTTGAGTAAGGGAGCTGATTGAACTTGCCTACGTTCTCCGTCATATATGCAAGGCTCTCATCGGAAGCCATGAACTCAAGGTACTTCTTTGCTGCTTCAATGTTCTTTGATCCTGAGAAGATGAATCTTGAAGGTCCGCAGTAATTAACGTTAAGAGCCTGGTTATCACAGAGAGGATTTACAAAGTATCCGATATTGTCTTCAGGGAAGCTGGAATCAGCCGCATTGACCTCTGCGCCGAGACCCTGATTGTAAAGCACCATTGCATATTCACCGCTTGCTATGGAAGCAGGGGCATCCGCGTACTCGTTTGACATATAGTTGTCGCCCATGTAACCCTTGTCAGCCATTTCCTTAAGCTGGGTGAACATCTGTGTAAGTTCCTTATTTCCTTCGAAGGTGGCTTCGTTATTATTGAGCTTGTCGGGATATGAAGGATCAGCCTGTGTTGCTGCTACAGCTGCCTCTGTCCAGCATACGTGATGCCAGCCGTCGGAAACGCACTCATATATGGGGATGATGCCCGCTGCCTTTATCTTCTCGCAGACATCGCAGAATTCAGCGTAGTTAGTAGGTATCTTTAATCCAAGCTCGTCAAACATGGATCTGTTGTATGCAACAGCCCAGCAGGCAGATACGTCCTGTATAGGCTGGCCATAGAGCTTTCCGCCTGCGGACAGTTCAACTGCTGCTGCCGGATCGACGTTGCCTGCCCAGCTTTCACCGGAAAGGTCAACCGCATTCTTCTCAACATCAAACTGGGTAACTATGGAGAACTGGGAGCTCTGTCCGCCAAAGATATCCGTGCACTCGCCGGAATTTATCTTTGTCATCAGAAGGCTTTCATACTGATCGGAGGGAACTATCTGGTAGTCAACCTTTATACCTGTTTCCTCTGTGAATTTCTCGCCCAGTTCCATTTCGGCATCCTGGATCCAGTCCTGGCTTGCCATAAAGGTGATGGTCACATCCTCTCCCGAAGATGCTCCCTCTGCAGGCGCTGCTTCTTCACTGCTTCCTCCGACGGGAGACGCTTCCTCCGCCACAGGCTCTGCTGCTCCGCTGTCTGCCGGAGCCTGGGAAGCTGAACCCCCATTTGCGCATCCTGCAAGCATAGCCGCAACCATAGATAAAGACAGTAATGATACTATTATCTTCTTTTTCATATTTCCCTCTCTTTTTCCGTGCTCAACCTAAGGATCTGTTCATAAGTTACTGATATTTGACAATCGATTGCTTGTATGATTACCTTAATACAATTCCTTATCTGTTAAAATGGATAAAAAAGGAATCCGGCATGTTGATTTTTAACCGGGGGTATCATGATCGGCAAAAGCAAAAAAAGTGTACAGACCACACTGCAGTTCATATTTTTCCTGCTCATAACCGTCGTATTTCTGGTGTACATGAGCTTCTTCATAATATCCGAATCCCAGAAGATAAAAACCCGGGCCTTCGAGACCGTGAGCCGTGATACGGAGACCGCCGCCACCTTTATGGACGAGGAGATAAAAAGCGTTAATACCGTTATGCAGAATGTGGCCTACTCAAATCTTGTTAAAGAGCACTTTCTCGCCTATATGAACATGCCTTCTTCAAGCGGAGACGGTAATTACTCCGGGATGCAGAATATCAAGGTCCTTACGGATCTCCTTACTGCCATCATGGGACCCACCCGCCCTGTGGACCAGATCTACCTCTATTCCCTTGAAGGGGGCTCAGTGGGAGTGGGGCTTGATAATTCAAACAACGGAGATAAGGTGCAGGAAAAACCCTGGTATGAGGATCTTATTAACAGCGAGAATAACCGCCTCGTTTTCTGCGCCAGGGACCAGCGTCTGGAAAAATACTTCACCTATGAGGAGGGATCCCGCTTCCTGACTGTGGCATCGGTATACCAGTCGACCTTCTACAAGCCCCAGGGAGTGATAGAGGTCATGCACTCCATATCCTCCCTGATCTCAAAGCTTAAAAAGATCGATACCGGCGCCTATAACGAGAAGATATACATATACGATCAGACGGGAAACAGCATATACAGCTTTACGGATGACGGCATGGGAACAGAATACGCCTCTTTTGCAGTTTCCGGGGATGACCCTCTTTACGACAGTCCCCGTCATATCTCCTATGACGACAACACCCACCTTTTTGTAAATACCTCCTCATACTCCGGCTTTACCACTGTTATCGCAATAGATAACAGCGACGTGTACAGACCCATATATGATTTCATCAAGGCAAACCTTCTTATCTTTTCCGTCTTTATCCTGCTCATGTTCCTGCTTTCCTATGTTGTTTCCAGGATAATCACGATCCCGGTGATGAAGATGTATTCCAGCATCTCATCCCTCCATACCGACGAAGAGAGCATACATACGGGTTCCCTCGAAAAGATCGACACCAATATCCTTGAGCTGGACACCCTGTATTCTGCGGTAATGGATATGCATGACAGGGCCAAGGCCTCCATGAACCGCGAGATAGTTCTCAATAATCAGCGTCTCCAGTCCCAGATCCTGGCACTGCAGTCCCAGATGAACCCTCACTTTCTGTATAATTCCCTGGCCACCATTTCGGCAATGGCAGATGAGGGCATGAATGAAGAGGTCTCAAAAATGTGCCAGACCATATCCAGGATCTTAAGGTATATCTCCTCGGACAAGGAACCCCTGGTCCCGGTAAGTGAGGACGTTTCACACGCCAGGGATTACCTGGAATGCATGAAGATGCGCTATGAAGATGACCTTATTTACAGCATAAACATTCCGGAGGAAATGAACGATATCAGGATACCGAAACTCTGTCTTCAGCTGATCGTTGAGAATTCCATAAAATACACCACAAAAAACGTGCGTTCCCCCTGGAAGATATCCGTCGACGGACATATGACCGGGATATACTGGGAAATAACCGTAAAGGACAACGGACCCGGTTTTCTGGAAAAGGATCTTGATGAGATAAATGAAAAGATAGAATATATTAACAGGACGGATATGCTCCCGAACCTTGAGATAAACGGCATGGGTCTAATGAATATCTACATCCGTTTCAAGACCCTTTACCGCGGCAAGCATATTTTCCGCGTGAGCAACTATGCAGAGGGCGGAGCTCTTGTTACAATCGGGGGAGAATTGGATCTGGATCCGGAAAGACAGGAAAAGGACAGGGGATAAACTATGGATGATAGAAAATTCCGCGTTGTGATCGCTGAAGATGAAAAGCTTATCGCTAAGAACATCGCTAAACACATAGAATCGGAAAACCCCTGTTTTAAGGTATGCGGGATATATTCAAACGGGGAGGATGCTCTCAATGCCATAAAGGAGCAGCCCCCGGATGTTGTATTTACCGATATTTCCATGCCGGTGATGTCGGGGCTTAAACTGGCGTCCGAGATACATAACAGCATGGACAACGTAAAGTGCGTTATCATTACCGGCTACGCCGATTTTCAATACGCTAAGGAAGCACTCCATTACGGCGTTAAGGATTATCTGCTGAAGCCTGTGGATAAGGAGGAGCTGCACAAGGTATTGAAGGAGCTCGAGCTTTCTCTTACGGATATCTACGGATCCGTAAGAAACGGCAACGCTCCGGAACCCTCTCTTTCCCCGGAAGAGATAGTCATTCTTGTGAAAGAATATGTTAAGAATAATTATTCCGGAGATCTGGATCTGAACACAATGGCCCAGAGCCTGGGGTTTTCTTCTTCGTATCTCACAAAGGTCTTTAACAGGGTGGAAAAGACAACTCCTTCAAAATATATCCGGAGTTACAGAATGGGAATAGCTAAACAGCTTATGAACGACAAGGAGATGACTCTTCAGCAGGTGGCTGCCGCCGTAGGGTACAACGACCCCTTTCATTTCAGCAGATCCTTTAAGAAGGCAGTCGGCATGACGCCGACAGAATACAGGGAATCATTAAGCCTTCTCCCATAGAGAGAAGGCCTGGCTTTCATACTTCACCTGCTCTTCCGCAAATGACTGATCCAAATAGTTACGAAGGCTTTACTATACGAACTGCCCCGGGAATTACTGTTCCGCCGGGCCTCCCAGGAATTCCACGACGCCCTCTGCGCCGATCTTTCCGTTCAGCACATCCGAAAGGATCCCGATGTAGGAATCCGAAATAGCGAAGGCATTTCCCACCGCAATATCCATTTCCCTGAAGATATCGGCATTTTCCATATCTCCCCTTATGAGAGAGCTTAATACATAACAGAAGAATCCATGATCCTTGTCTATGGAAAAGCTTCCTGCGGGAAGATTGAAATTCACGTAACTCATGGCCTCGTAAAGGTCAGGAAGACGCTCCGGAGGCAGTTCATTGGATATGGTAAAAAGGGAAATAAAGACCCAGGCCGCATCATCTTCAGTCTGAAGTGGCCTGAAAAAGAAATCACCGGTAATATCCATATCAGCATCTCCAAGCTCATCAAGGATGGCGCTGACCATTTCCGGGGCTCCCTCTTCCTTTCTCACAACCGCCGCGATCTGTCCGTCGTTCAGTTCCCTGCACAGATCCTCCAAAAGCTCATGTCTTCTGTTTTCAATTTCGGTCTTATCCATATATTCCCTCCTCCGGCATGTAAGCCGGTCTGAATTTTGAATTAAAATGCTTATCCTCGTTTTCAGGACTTACGAGCCCGGTCACTGGGCTGAAAGCTTACGCACCAAAGTGTTCTCGTCAGGGTATCCCTTCTTCTTGTTATACCGGAGATTTATGGCTTTAACAAAATCGATATAACCGTTCCTCTCCTCCTCATTCTCCTTATCGTCACTGAAGATCTTGCTGCGTATCAGCCGGGCAAACTTGGTACAGATAAACTCAGATGCCGTTCTAAGGTCGGAGAAACCGGCATAGGCCGCAACCCTGAATCTCAGATCCTCCTTTACCCTTTCCTTCTCGAGATCACCCTGATTATGGAAACTGTTCTTCCTGCTGCCCTTAAGCCTCTGCTTCGCGATCTTTTCCGCCAGAG
The DNA here is from genome assembly GCA_902797705.1 of uncultured Lachnospiraceae bacterium. GTDB lineage: Bacteria > Bacillota > Clostridia > Lachnospirales > Lachnospiraceae > NK4A144. The sequence continues at coordinate 9,546 of CADBTX010000281.1, forward strand.
CGTCCATATTGAAGTAATTGTCAAAGAGCTTTGTCCTGAGCTTTGAGACCTCTATGCCGTCATGGATACTTGCCACAATGGCTACGCCGATATTGACAAATCCAAGCATCGGGCAGGCAATACTTGCAACAGAGATCCCGGCAGTTGCCGTGCTGTATGCCGACTTGACCATTTGACGGTGCTCAAGATCCTCCTGGAGCTTCATCATATTCTTTTCATATTTCAGTTCACGCTGCTGTTCCTTTGTAAGCTTATCCTTCCCCTCTTTCTCTAAGTTCTTTCTTTTCTTCTTAAAATATTCGCCGGCCTTCTCCCCGTGCTTCTGCATCTTGTCCAGGGCCGCAACATTACTGATGGCGATGGCGGTATTTATCACCGCTCCGGCTGCGGTAAAGGCAGATCCCATGAGTTCCTTGACCGGAGCCTGGGTAGCAGTTCCTGCCATGGCGCCGCCTGTCTGAACCAGGTGATTGATGTTCAGCGCATTTTGGGTGGTGGATACCAGAGACTGGATCATCTGGAGAGATTTCTCCGCAGCCTCAGCCCCGGACATCTGACTTCCGGTCTTACAAAGGGTGACAAGGCTGGTGACAGCTCCGATAAGGCTGGCAACTCCTCCTGCTGCCTCTGTCACAGAGCCTGTCCATAGGTTGGCTCTTGCCCAGCCTGCATTTTCAAGATTCCAGGATTTGCCGAAGATCGGCCCTGCTTTTGTTACCGCGGTCAGGCCCGCCGCAGGCAGCTTTCCGGGCATCAGATACTTTGAAGCTCCTTCGCCAGCCACAACTTCCTTTTTTTCGCCCTCACGATGAAAGAGTTCCTCTTTTTCAACGGAATTATCCAGTTCCAGAACCTCCTGCATCAGTTTCTCGCAATATGATGCAGACTCACGGCAGATAGCCTCGGCTGCTGCCTTTTTCTTTTTATTCGCTGATGCGGCAGTGTTAAGATTCCTGCTGTATTCTTCCAAAGCCCCTTTTAACAGCAGCATTTTCTTAAAACGCTCTGTAGCGGCATCCACCGGAGCATCGTTTTCTTTTCCCTTTTCAATGGTCTGAAGCTCAGCTTTCTTGTCTTTCTCCACCTCCGCAACGGCTTTTATCTCTTTGCGGAACTGACTCGTGACCTGGAAAGCTTCGGACAGCTTATGGATATAGGTATAGTCACCGTTCAGCCGCTTCCAGAATTTAAACCTTGTGGCCACCATCTGATCCTTAAAAGCCTTCAGATCCGGAACATAATTCTGGGACAGACCCACATCCAGGATGTTGGAATCCTTCCGTTTGTTCTTTTCAACGAGATAGTACATATGAAGCCTTTCCCGCTTTGACATGGAAAGGACTCTGTTTACAAAATCCACGTTGGGGTTCTTTAAGAAGGGCAGCAAAGTTCCAATGATGCCGCCGTTCTGGAAGTTGCGCACAAGCCATTTATCGATCTCCTCGATACCCTTTAACTGCTCCTTCTCAAGCTCCTCATCCTTACTTACCGGCTCGATCTTATCCTTTTCGAAGCTCTCGATCTCACCTTCCTCAACAAGGTGCTGATCGATGATGTCATCATAGCTCACCGTTTTTGTTTCCTGGGTTTGGGTGGCATCCATCACCTTTTCCCAGGAAAGGCATTCCTCATAGTCATGGATCATGTCGTTGATAAGAGGATCTCTTTGATTTTCATCCGGGAACCTTTTACGGTACATCCTGATCTGATGGTCGCAGAGACGGAGGGCATTCAGTTTTCTTTTCAGCATATCCGCAGGGGCTTGTCCGTGACACTTCTTTGCCATCTGATATATATAGTTTTTGTAAGCCTTGGCAGAGCGCTTCAGTTCTTTTTCTATGCTCTTGTCGGATTCACCCAGTTCATAGTCCGCATCACCGTTACCGTAGATCTCCTCTTTATCTTTATCAGACAGCATCTTTTTAAGGCAGGACTTGGCCATTTCCCGGGCCTTCTTTGCTACCATAGCCCGTCCCTTGCCTACCTTGCTGAAAAAGTACTTCTTATCGTGCATGATGCTGTAGTTCTGGGCTGAAAAAGACAGCTCAAGGAGCCTGTCCACACACTCGGCGGGCTCCGGCATGCCATCCTTCTTACTTGTGATCTCGTACCACTCGGAGAGACTGTCCATCAATACAACAGCGGTACCGCTCCGTTTTTCCTCGTCAGACTTTGAAGAGGTTTCCGTGCCGTAGGCAACACTGTTCAGGCTGAAATAGGCCTCATGCTCCTCGTTGTCCCTGTCCTTCGTAATGAAGTCCATTCCCTTTCCGAGGAAATTTCTGTCAACCTCTGTCTCTAAACCCCATTGCTTCTGGAAATCACCGGCGAAATCCCTGATACTGCCCTTGATGTTCTCCAACTTCTCTTTACGGGTAAATGCCTCCAGTTCCTCAGGCGGCAGATCGGGTATCTTAGAGGTTAAGGGAACCTGTTCCTGCTCAAACTTCTGCCTCTGTTCCTGAGCCTCTTTCTGCAGTTTTAACTGTAAATTATCCGCCATTACTACTCCTCTCTTGTCCCAAAGAAGATCTCGTCTCCTGTCACTCCGGGCAGAAGCTTATCCGTAAGAGCTCTCGTTGCGTCATCCTTCCTGGATATCCTTACAACCGTTTCAGGAGGATAGAGTTTTATTGCCTGCTGAAGGGAATAATTGATCATGTAGATCAGATTCTTCTTACATTCAGGTCCGTATGCAAAAAACAGTGTGGGGATCAAAACTCCCGACGGAGTCCTGCGTATGAGGAAAAGCCCTGGGATCTTTCCTCCGGAGCTTACACAGGCAGAAACCCTGTTGTCATACCAGTTCATGGGAAGATACGGTGCATCCTCCAAAAGGCCCCGGTGGCCCTTAAACAGGATCTGCTTTACGGCATCCCTGAACTGCAGCACGGACAGGTTCTCGATACTTCCCACATAGTCCGGGATACCTTTCTTCTTTGCAAGCTCCGATCCCATTAATTCGCCGAGGGTTATATTGATGTCGTCAGACTGTTTTTTCCCAATGGAAAAGCCTTTTTCCGAAAGAGTCTCCGCCTCTGCCTCTTCCCTGGTCTCGTAAAAGCTCTCCGTTATCTCCTCATCACTGACTGACGTAGTGGTATAGTAGTCCATCAG
>CADBTX010000282.1 GCA_902797705.1 uncultured Lachnospiraceae bacterium
GCCACCACAGACTTTAATGCCTCATTTATCGATCCCATAGCCATGGGTACCGAACTCATCCTTCCGGTGGTGCTCTATGTGACCCACCGGCCTGCGGGAAATTCCGGGGATAACTTCAGTTTTACCAATACCACGAGAGCCTACATTTTTACCGGCTGCACCGTTATCGGCAAGGAGTACGGCGAACTGAACGCCGAAAGGAGCGGTCTCCTTACGGATGTGACCACCATAGCCTACCGTGAGCTTATGGTAATGAATACATTAAATCCTGCCTGGGAAGGCGGAGAACAGTGGAAATACGATGGTACGGTCGCAGGTGCGGGAAAGGCCCATACGGAAAACCGGAAAGTAGGCAAATCCAAAACAGAAATGGAAGAAACAGCCTCCCTTTGGAAGTATGACGGAAAGACCGTAAAGGGCGGAGGAACCAGCCACGACGATAATAAGAAGCCGGGCGGAACTCCCCCCGCTCCCTCACTCTGGGAGTATGACGGAAAGACCGTAAAGGGCGGAGGAACCAGCCACGACATGAATAAGAAGCCGGGCGGAACCCCTCCCACTCCCTCACTCTGGGAGTACGACGGAAAGACCGTAAAGGGCGGAGGAACCAGCCACGACACGAATAAGAAGCCGGGCGGAACCCCTCCAGCTCCCTCACTTTGGGAGTACGACGGAAAGACCGTAAAAGGCGGAGGTACCCCCCACAATACAAATAAGAAGGAGGGCGGGACTCCTCCCACTCCCTCCATCTGGCCTCCTACAAGAAGGGCTTTAATGGCCAATGAACTTATGAAGTGATCACAGACATAAAAGGAGAAGGTTTTGCTTATATTAAAGGCTCCCATCGGGCTGAAAAACAGAACAGACTATATCAGTGCCGATGATTCCTTTTATAACAGGATAAGCGCCAATTACTCCCTGATGGGGTCCGATATAGGTACGGCGGATCTTCTCCATGCCTTTACCAGTCCTCCGGAGATCTTTATCGGGGAAGGTGACATCACCACGGTATCCGGGGATACCTTTATAAACAGCAGAAACGAAGAAAAACTTAATATAATAAATAACCTCTTAAACCGGATAATAGTAAACGCAGATATGCCCTTAACCTATCAGGACAGGGTGTATATAAGCGACGTGCTCTATAAGATCGGTATCAGGAATGACGAACGATTCATGAATGAGGTTCGCCGCATAAGGATGGAAAGTGAGGAAAGCAATAATTTCATCACCGAGGTCCTGACCCGGGGTGAGGAAGCAAGGGACGTGGCCTTAAGGCAGTACGTCAATTCATTTCTCCGGAATATCGAGAGGAATGATTCGCCTCTTACGCAGAAACTGAGAGAGACCTACCTTAGCCGTGAGATAACAGACCGCCTCCATACCGGGGCCATATATCAGATACTTGCGAATTTCAATACGGGCTTAAGGAACGATTATATCTCCAGGAACGAGTTCCAGCTTTCGGAGCAGGTGATCAACGCCAGAGAGATGCTCTCCGAACGGCTTATGGAAAGGATCACAGGCGAAAGGGGAGAACTCATCTACAGGAATGACAATATTTACGAAGAGGAATTCCTGTCGGAGGAGCATGAGGATAATACGGTAAGTAACGAGATAACTGCCGCAGTTCTTCTGGATATGGTCAGGAATCTCTATGCCACAGGCTATGAGAGGGTGGAGAATGACAACCGGAAATGGATGGAATTCAGGGATATCTTCTATAATTCCTCCGAAAACACCCTTATGAGGCTTAAGTATATTACAAGCGAATCCTTTACGGAAAGGCTCAGGGAGACAGAGAGGGTAAGCGCCGAGATAGAGTTCCCTGAGGCGGAAACAGTGGAGGAGAGTCCTGAGGACGCAAGAAAGAGAGAGGAAAATATGCTCATCCGCTCACTTCAGGAGATAAACGAGCGGAATGTAAGGAATCTTGAAAAATACAGGCGTATGATCTCTGTTCTTGACAGGGTAAGGGACAGAAGGTCAAGGGGTAACGGAGAAAACCTCACCATGGACGCCGCAAGGGAGATGCTAAGACACGATACAAATCCCCTTGAGATAATAAAAAACAGGGAGGAAGACGCCGGAGAAACAAGTGAAATGGTCTTCCGTGAGATAGAAAGGCTCTTCCCTGAGGAATATGAGCATATAAACGAGATACTTAGCCAGTATTCCAATTCTGTACAAAACAGCAATATACAGAATACCGATATTTCAAACCTCATCACGGATATAGAGAGCATAAACCTGGAAAACAGAAAGAGGGAACTGATCCTTAGGGACAGGGAGAGCTTAAGCCGTGAGGAATTAAGAGAATTAAACGAGCTTCTGGAAAGAGACCGGGTCATAGAAGAGATGAACCGGGAGACCGTGAGAGAAATAGAGGAGGGCAGAGACCTTACCCATAATACGGTGCAGAGAGAGCTCTTAGAGGAGATAAGGAACAGGGAAGAAGAAAGCGAGACCTTAGAGCGAATAAGGGAGCGTTCCATTGAGGTAAGCACTGAGATAGAGAAGGTAAGGGACAGAGGAAGAGCTGCGGCTCCGGCATCAGGAGGAGGAAACTATGATGTGCCGGGTGCGGAGATAGTACATAAGTCCAATGAGACCATTACCCGGGAAGAGATAGAGGAAACCTTAAACGAATTTAAGAAGAACGCTGAAGTAAACAAAAATGTCAGTGAAAGAAGCAGCGAAAACACGGCGGTAAACAGAAATGTGGTAAGAACCTCGGAAGAGAGCATAAATCACATAACGGACCGCCAGATAGATGACATTCAGGCCCTTATAGACCGGGGAGTCCGGGGCAGGATGGAGACTATTTCAAATGAAGTCATGAGGCGGCTTGAAAAGCGCCTCCAGAATGAAAAGAGCAGGAGAGGTATCTGATGGCATTTGATAAAATGATGCAGAACCTGGGCCGGGGTATCACCGGAAACGCTGTGAAGGCAGTGCTTTGTATCAGGTCACCTGAGGCTGCAAAAAAAGAAAACGTTCCGGATAAGACCAGAGCGGCGGAGGAGATGGAAAAGGCCATTAAGGATGTTAACGCCGTTAACGATTCCCTTATGAAGAGGGCCGAGAAGTCCTTAAACGGAAAGGCAGATTCCGCCACCTATTCGGATGTAAAGGCCATTGCGGAGAAAAACAGGTACATTGCCCTGGAGGTACAGTTTAACCCCTCATCTCTCCGATTAAGTACCACAGCGGGTATGCAGACCAAGTACGGTGATGACATAACGGACCTTACCATGCAGACGGTCCCTACCCCTGCAGCTACGGATCTTTCCTTTGAGCTCCTCTTTGATGATGTGAACAGTCAGGACGCCTATATGCTGGAGGGAAACGTCGCTACCAATTTCTCTGTCGGAAACCTTTACCAGACAGGTAAGGATGCCGTCAGAAAGCTTTCCCGTGACAAGTACAGCGTTCAGAGGCAGATGGACGGCCTCATGGCCATGCTCTCCATTGACAGCGCGAGAAACGTTATCTTCTTCTGGGCGGATATGAGCTTCAGAGGAGAGGTGACGGCTTTAAGCAATACCTATACCATGTTCAATAAAGACGGCTATCCCATAAGGGGAAGAGTGGGAATGACCATCAGACAGGGTGACGGCTCCGACGGCGCCGACCCCAGAGAATCGGTATTTAAGTATAACGAGGCCTATTGGAAAAAGGCATTTGACAGGATATTCTCCGACAAGATCCCGGGGAGCGGTGGAGGGATCTTAAGCAATAACAATCTCTTGAATCTTAAATTATGAGGTTTGATAAATGGGAGTAATGGATTCCATTGGCAAAAATTTAGGTCAGAATGTTCTCGGGTTTACGGAAAAGGCGTTGATCGAAGTCATCGATATGCGCGACAGGGCCATTAATGAGGAAGAGGCTGTTCCTGTAAGGAAGAACCTTCCGGGACAGAGGGCACAGATCGGTAATACCACTGCCATGGCTGACGCCGGCTGGGTACAGGAGCAGATGGATTCCATTGCCGCAGAGGGAGGAATGAAATCCGTGGCGGGAGATTTCCGCGGAGTAAAGCCGAAGTATTTCAGGGTACAGTTTAACCCCAATACCTTAAGGCTTTCCGGACACAGCGGAGGTCTTGTAAAATCTTCCTCCTATAAGCCGAAGACCGGGGAAAATAAGCAGGAAGGCGAAAACGCTGAAGAGGGCCAGAACCAGGAGAAGGGTGACGGCGGACTGGAATATAAAGAGGGTAAGACCTATATCGACTTCAGTGTTTCACTGTTTTTTGATAAGGTGGATCCGATGGACGCTTTTATGGAGGATAAGGTGCAGCTCGCATCCCTGACCAATCTGGGAAAGGGTATCGCAAAGGGAGCCATGAGCTTAGCCGGTAAAAAGAGCAATACCGTTCAGCCTGAGGTGGAGGGACTCATAGCGGCCCTTAGAGACAAGCACACGAGGCTTATAACCTTCCACTGGGGGGACTTTAACTATACCGGCATCTTAAGGAGCGTGAATGCGGTTTACTCCATGTTTAATATTAACGGAGAGCCAATAAGGGCCTCGGTGGATCTCAATATGACCTGCGCCGATTCCGAGATCGCCCAGAAGTCCGTTACCGCCTGGAACAATATCTATTACAACGCCTTCAAGAAGGGCAGCGAGAGCTTTGTTAAGACGTCGCAGAAGGTTCAGAGCCTTGTAAATATCTGATCGTCATGGCTGATTTTGATGTTAATGATCTGAAAACTAAATATGAGCAGTTCAATTCACCCATTATAGTTGTATATGTGAACGGCACAAAGCTGGATCCGGATACATCGGATGTGCTTATTAGAAGGGCTGAAGTGGAGCTGGTGAGCGGTTTTGAGGCAGCCATCGCGGAGATTTCCCTGGTGGGTGTCTTCGATCAGAAGTTAAAAGCCTTTAAGACCGACAAGATAAAGAATTTTATCCTTCTCGGGTCCACCGTGGTGCTTTCCCTTGGCTACGGCACCAGTGTAAGAGAGGTTTTCAGGGGATTTATAGCCAGGGTCCACTTTGTGGCCCAGGATGATGTCCCGGTGATCCAGCTTACCTGTATGGACATAAAAGGAAACCTGATGGCGGACCGGCATTCGAAGAGGCTGAAGTCCAGATATTATTCCGATGCAGTGAAGGAGATACTGGATCAGAACGCCCTGTTTAAGGCAAAGGATTCCCAGGGAGGCGATTTTATCACCTCTGTCATCGATGATACTCCCGATAAGCCAAAGGGCCAGGGAGAAGGCGGCGGAGGCGAGAGCAAGACCGATGACGTCAGGGTTGAAATGGTGGAGGAGAGCGACTATGAATTCATAGTGAAGGCCGCGAGAAAGTTCAATTTTGAGTTTTTCACCGTGGGCGGAAACCTCTACTTCTCGGAAGCGAAGAAGAATACGGATATACTTATCGAACTGTCCTTAGGCCTGGGACTTCAGGGGCTGGATGTGGGATATGATATCACCGGCCTTGTGAGAAAGGTGGAGGTCAGGAACGTGGATCCGGATCAGGGGGATTTTGTCGGAAAGACCATGAAATTAAAGTCCACCATATCCATGGGAAATAAGGCCAGTGAATATGTGGAAGGGCAGTCCATGGTGTACATAGACCCTACTGTGAGGAATAAGGAAGAGGCAGAGTACAGGGCAAATTACCTGTCAGAGGTGGTGAATTACAGGCTTGGCAGCATAAGGGCGGATGCTGTGGGGCTTCCGGAGCTGGTTCCCGGCAGGTTCATTACTTTAAGGGATATGGGAAAGCCTGTTGACAATACCTTTTATCTCACAAGAGTGAGACATACCTACACTCTTTCCGAATTCACCACGGTTATCGAGGGAGTGGCAAATAATATAGTGAAATAGATCGTGTCATCCCCCGCCTTCCCCCTTTCAAGGGGGAAGGTGTCAGCGAAGCTGACGGATGAGGGTTTAGGAAGGTCTGACGGATGAGGGGTGCATGTCAGCCCACCTGACGGATGAGGGATGATGTATATAAACCGGAAAACTCCGGGTATTACGAGGACAGTACAGTGGCCATATTTGACATACTGGAAGATGTATCAAAAAAACAGCTGGAAAAGACCGATACGGGTGACAGCCGCATAATGGGGCTGATGCTTGGAAAGGTCGTAAAAAACTATGATGAGAACATGCCCGGAAGGGTGCAGATCATCCTTCTTTCCCGTGAGCAGTCCCAGAGTGAGGGAGGAGACGCCAATGAAGCCGATGCTTCAAGGCTTCTCTGGGCCAGGGTGGTGATGCCATCCAGCGGAAACATCTGGGGCCACTATTTCATCCCCGAAGTGAATGACATGGTGGTGGTGGCCTTTGAGCAGGGAAATATCGAGAGGGCCTATATCATAGGCTGTATCCCAAAGGTCAAGGATAAGATACTTACCAAATCCATAGACAAGACCAACCGCTATAAGAAGATCGTTACAAAGAACGGCAACGCCATCATCTTCGAGGATGTAACGGAGGAAAAGGAAGGAAACGAAGGCAATGTGGGCGGCGGCGAAGGAGAGCCCGGTGACAAGGATAAGATCACTATTGAGACCGCGCTGCAGAAGCACACCATGATCTTCGATAACGAAAAAAAATATATAGAGATAAAGGACAAGGAATCGGCGAATTATATCAAGCTCGAGACCGATGAGAATAAGGGCCTTATCTCAATCAAGGCCGCAAAGAAGCTTTCCATTCAGGTGGGTGACGACGTTTCACTGGTAATGAACGCGGAGAGCGGCAGCGTGACCATTAAGGCAAAGAAGGTGTCTGTTGAGACGGATAACGCCATGACGGTGGAAAGCCAGGGCAGGGCGGAATTCAAGGGATCAAACGTAACCCTGGAGGGGTCCTCCATGGTGAAGCTCCAGAGCAACGGCTCAGTCTCCATCGGAGGCACGCCGGTCAAGATAGGATAAAAAGTATGAATGATGCATTTTTGGGAACAGGAATGAAATTTCCGCCGGAAATAGATGTGGCCACCGGCCGCTTTAAGACAGTATCCGGGAATCAGACCGTAAAGGAATCCCTCTATCTCATCCTTATGACCCAGAGGACGGAGCGTCTGGTGCGTCCGTCTTTCGGAAGCGACATAATGGGATACACCTTTATGGATACCGGCGCCACCATGCTGTCAATCTTCAGGAGAAATATCTCCCAGACCATACTGGAGCAGGAGCCCCGTATCTCCGATCTGGATGTGACCACGGAATTCCGGGAACAGGAAGGCGTGGTGATGATACATATCGATTATGTGGTAAGCGCCACAAATACCAGGGACAA
>CADBTX010000283.1 GCA_902797705.1 uncultured Lachnospiraceae bacterium
GCAAAGAAAAGACCCACCAGAAGAAAGACAATATAGCTGAAAATAGTAAGAAGCACGCCCATATTGGCCGCGGCATCGGATCTGTCAAACCTCTTTTCCCCAAGGGAGCGGGATAAAAGTGCATTGATACCGACTCCCGTACCGCTGCCCACTGCGATCATGAGATTCTGCATGGGAAAGGCCAGGGTCACCGCCGTCAGGGCGTTCTCGTCGATCCTGGCCACAAAGATGCTGTCAACAACATTATACAGCGCCTGTACCAGCATTGAGATCATCATTGGAAGTGACATGGTGATCACAAGCTTTTTTACGGGCAAGGTGCCCATTTTGTTTTCTTTTCTTATATCCATTATATTTTTCTTGATCTATTTATTCACTGACTTCAAGCTTCGCATGCCTGCAAAGAGCCTGGAAGGTTTCTTCGCTGAGATCATGCTCTATCTTGCAGGCATCATCCATTGCCACATCGGGGTCCACCCCCAGCTGTATAAAGAACCTGGTAAGAGTCTTATGCCTGGTGTAGATCCTGTCCGCTATCTCCATGCCTGCATCGGTAAGGACCAGCATTCCTGCGTGATCACTGGTGAGATAGCCTTTTTCCTTCAGCCTTTTTGTGGAATAGGTCACGCTGGGCTTTGTGACCTTAAGGTGCTCCGCCACATCTATGGACCTGACATAGCCCTGCTTTTCCTTTATCATAAGGATAGCTTCAAGATAGTCTTCCATGGTTTTTTCCACATTCATATCAAAATAACTCCTTATTGAAGATACCCCTCTCCGGAGGCGCAAACTACGGCTCATACCGTATTTCGCTACATCATATCACAAACAAAAATATATTTAAACCGGAATTAAAAATCTTTAACAGGAGTTTTATAATTATATCATCTTAAGAAAATCTTTCGTCCATAGACACAAACCGTTTTCAAACTCAACTTATTTTTGTCACAGTTTCCCTGTATCATTTGTATCATACAAAAGAAAGTGATTAGACTTTTTCATAACTCTCCTTTAAAAGAAATATTTACTCTCCCAAAGCCCTCGGTGAAAGCCGGGGGCTTTTGATGTGGGGACGGGCCTGACTTCTGATCAAGGCTTCCCCCTTGCAAGGGGGAAGCTGTCGGCGGAACGCCGACTGATGAGGGTCGGGTCTCCCTTAAGGCATACCTACGCCCGGTTCACCACCTCAAAGAATGTGTCCGGTTTTTGGGGATCGAAGGACTCATTGGCGAACATTACAGTCACCAGATCTTTATCCTTCTCAAGATTTGTGATACTGTGTGTATAACCGGGAAGCATTATGACCGCCCTCATATCCTCTCCACGGACATCAAAGCTTATGACCTTATCGCCGCCTATCTCCCGCTCCTCAATAAGACCGTGGCCGCTTACCACTACGAAGATCTCCCACTTGGTATTATGCCAGTGCTGTCCCCTGGTGACCCCGGGTTTTGCAATGTTTATGGAGACCTGGCCGTTAGAGCGGGTTTTGAAGAGTTCACTGAAAACTCCCCTGTTATCTATGTTCATATTTACCGGATATGAGATCCTGTTCTCCGGAAGAAATGAAAGATAGAGGGAAAAGAGCTTATATGAAAAGCTGCCCTCCGGCATATCGTGAATAAACAAGGTGTCCTGCAGCTTACTGTATGAAGAAAGTTCTTCCGCGACAGAATCCAGCGTCACCTTATAGGTCAGGGGAAAGGCCCCGTCCCTTCCCTTCGGCTGTCCCTCTAAAAGATCCAGTATCTCCTCAATAAGATCTTCCACAAAAAGGATCTCCACCACTTCCCCGCTTTCAAAGGAAGGAAAAGGCTGCCCTGAAGCCGCGGCCTCGCAGATCTTTTTTATAAGTGAATCCGTCTCATCCCATTTCCCCACCACAAGGGGAATACGGTAATCATGGGTTTTTCCGGAGATATTGACGGAAATCTTTTTGTCACAGTCAGAAAGTGAAGGAATAAGGATCTCCACCTCTCCTCCTTTTTCCGGAGAAACACGGCTTATGGAAAGAGCGGTACGGCTCCTGTTCCGTCCGTCGGAAATCGCTCGCAGGTTTTCGATCAGATTTTTCTTTATAAAATTATCTTCTCCGATACAAGAGATCTTCATAGGTCTCAAACATTCCCTTCGTAAACGTATTTAAGTCTTTCCCGGGCTATGTCCGAGAGAGCGTAGATAAGACCCGGGTCTGTGGCCCCTCTGTCCGTCATATTATAGCGCGGGAAGAACCTGGAGATATGATAGGGTATCTCATTATCCAGGGCTGCTATCCAGGAAACCAGTTCCCTTATCTCCTCTTCACTGTCATTGACCCCGGGAACCACAAGGGTTGTGATCTCCATATGGCAGTTCTTTGAGGCTTCCTCTATAAAATCCAGGGTCTCCTTCAGATCCCCCTTAAGCACTTCCCTGTAGGTCTTTTCGGAAAATGATTTTAAGTCTATGTTCATGGCGTCGATAAAGGGAAGTATCTCCCGCAGCACTTTTTTTCCCGCCGTGCCGTTTGAAACCAGCACATTCTTCATCCCCGCCTCATGTATGAGCTTCGCCGTATCCCGCACAAACTCATATCCCACCAAAGCTTCGTTATAGGTATAGGCCACGCCTATGTTGCCGTTTTCCCTTTCATCAAGGGCGATCTCAAGTATCCTTTCAGGGCTCACCCTGCTGAAATCCTTCCACTCTTCCCTGTCGCCGATCTGCGAGATCTCATGATTCTGACAGAAAGGGCAGCGGAGATTGCAGCCATAGGACCCGAGGGACAGGATATAGCTACCCGGGAAAAATCTGTTCAAAGGCTTTTTTTCTATGGGATCAAGGGCTATGGAGGTGATGACGCCGTAATTTTCGGGCTTTATCACGCCTCCGGTATTTCTTCTTGCCCTGCAGTATCCGAGCTGTCCTTCTTTTAGATCACAGTGGCGAAAGCAAACCTCACATTTCAAAGCTCACACCTCATGCCTCGTAACCTCAAAGCGCTCCAGCCTGACATCCTTATCTGAAACCGGGATCCCGGCCTTCTGCTTTGCAATGGCTATCTGCTCTTCCACGGTGTCCACCCCCTCCAGGTTCGGAAGGAGAAGGCCCCTCTTCATTCCTTTGGTCACGATGACCCCGTATCTCTTAACGTCCAGCTCATCCTCGGAATCGATCTCCTCCGGATCATCCAGGATATCAACACTGATCTCAAGTAAAGGAAGTTCATCCGGCCTCACCCGTGAAAACCTGGGGTCCCTGGTGGAAGCACTGATGGCGTTATTTATTATCTCTTCTGCGATATTATCACATACGGGAAGGATGGTGCCGATGCAGCCCCTGAGGGCCCCCTCCTTATGAAGGGACACAAAGGCTCCGGCCCTTTTTGACAGCATCTCCTCCGGAAGGGAGGAGGGCGTCTTTATTACCCTGCCCTCTCTGATATAAGTCTCTATCGTATTTCTCGCAAGGGAGATATAGGCGTCCTCTGCCTTTTTTCGCATTTCCATTTTATTCTGCTGATCCATATACCACTTATCCATGAAGGCTCTGGAATCATCCTCACCCTCAGCTAAGAAGGTGCAGATCCCGTAGCCCACTCCCGTCACATCCTGATGGGAAAGTTTTTCTATCTTTAGCCCGGTCCTGTCAAAAGCTCCGGCCATTATGACAAAGGAGCGGTGTCCGCATTCCGCGGCATCTTCAAGGAGTGCGGGGTCAAAATCAAATAAGCGGTCAAAATCTCCGCTCCCCATGACATCCATGATCTTTTCGTCGTACTCAGGGCCTCTGGGATCAAAGCCGTAGGGTCCGGAAGCCTGTAATTTATGGGACAGGTCGCCGCTTGCAACATATACCACTCTTCTGTCCAGCTCAGAAGCCGCTTTCTTTATCATCATCCCCAGGCGGTAGTGTTCTGTCATGGAGATTCCGGATATCCCAAGCCTCACAAGCTTAAAATCACTGTATTTCTTTAATATAAAATACAGGGGCACCATGGTACCGTGATCCAGTTCCGGACTCCGTTCTCCCATGGTACCCGCAGGAAAGCTGACTTCATCGCAGAGCTCAATGATACGGTCCCGAAGAGCCGTATCATAGTCCACATTCATCCCCGCTTCCGGGGCATTAAATTTTCTGAGGTCGCCCCCTGCGCTGTCGCCGGGACAGATATGAAGGTAATCCCCGTACATCACCACATGGGGAGATGACAGAACAATGGTGTCCGGCTTCAGCTCCGCCACGAATTCCGCGGCCTTTTCATAGGCCCTTGTGGTTTCAGTTATCACTCTTTCTTCGCCTCTTCCCACCTCGGGAACGATGAGAGGCGGGTGAGGCACCATGATCCCCCCGACGATAGCCATATGATTAACTCCTTCCGACCATGCATACAGAAACTTATGCGGTCTTTACCACAGTCTCCCCCTCAGTAGCCAGGATCTTTACCCTGTTCAGTGCTTTTGACACTGCCGGGATCATCAGCAGTAAAGCGGTGATCCCCGCTTCAGCAAATATATAAGCACCGTTATAGGTAAAGGAATAGATGGCGGGATTCATTCCCTCCGGAGCATAGTCCCCAAAGAAAATGAAGCCTGACAGGAAGGCAAACACAAATCTTCCGATCACTCCTATTATATACCCTTTTACCATACCGTGCTTTGCTTCATGGAAAATTCCGGAAAGCCCAAGTGCACCGAAGGCAAATATATAATCACAGAATACCTGGGGTACGCTCAAGATATAGGGATCCACTACGAGCTGCAGGAGTCCGTAAGCGAGAGCCGCCGTGATACCCGTACGGAGTCCGTACCAGTAGCCGATAAGGGTTATAAAAAACATGGAGAAAAAGGTGACGGATCCTCCCATAGGCATATGTATTATCTTAATGAATGATGTTACATAGGCGAGGGCCATAGCCATGGCGGCAAATACCATTCTCCTGGTACCGGTCTTTACCTTATCCGTCGAAGAAGTGAAATAGCTGGCAATGACAAGACATACCAGCATGAGCAGGATGAGGAGGGTGTAGCCCGCCCCGGTCAATACGTAACTTCCGTCCTCTGTGAGTGTTGCAAAAAATGACATAAAAAAACCTCCTTGTGAAAAAATACGGAGGGGTAAAATGACATCATAAGATGTCTGCTTTCCTACGCCGGCATTATCCGGTTCAGGTTAAAGGGTCCCAGCAGGTACGGTATCGCCCGTTCCGCCGGTTCTCAGCGAAAGCTCCCCCAGCGTCTCTTGAGTTTCAGCGTATATAATAATCCATAATTACCGGAGGAGTCAATGGGGATGGTTAATCCCCCAGCTTTTGACGTACAAGAAAAAATGTGATATTTTCTTTCAAAAAGTAAAGCGGCTGTGCAAAATACAGCATTCGCAAGGAAAGAGGCAAAGCATGGAAATGCCTATGGAATTCATAAGGAAACTTCCGACTCCCAAGGAATTAAAGGAGCAGTTTCCCGTAAAACCCGAACTGAGCGAGATAATCGACAGAAGGGGAGAAGAATTAAAAAAAATCTTTGAAGGAAAGGACGACCGTTTTCTCCTTATAATCGGTCCCTGTTCCGCAGATAACGAGGACGCGGTCCTTGACTACTTAACCCGTCTCGCAAAGGTAAATGAGAAGGTAAAGGATAAGATCTTTATAATTCCCAGAGTATATACAAATAAGCCCCGTACAAAGGGAGTAGGCTATAAGGGCATGCTCCACCAGCCGGATCCCGAAGGAAATGAGGATCTTCTGGCGGGGATAATCGCCATAAGGGAACTGCACACCAGAGTCGTAAAGGAGACCGGCTTCACCTGTGCGGAAGAAATGCTCTATCCCGAAAACCACAGGTATCTCTCGGACCTTTTATCCTACGTGGCGATAGGCGCGAGATCCGTGGAGGATCAGCAGCACCGTATCGTCGCCAGCGGCATCGGTATTCCCGTGGGAATGAAGAATCCCACCGGCGGAGACATCACAGTTATGATGAATTCCATAGCCGCCGCAAGGAGCAGGCAGAAATTCCTGTACAGGGGCTGGGAAGTTACCACCGAGGGAAATCCCATGGCCCATGCGATCTTAAGGGGTTATGTGGACGCCTTCGGCATAAACCACGCCAATTACCACTATGAGGACCTCCGGGCTCTAATAAAGAGCTACAAGGATAACGATCTGGACAACCCTGCGGTGATCATAGACTGTAACCACGCGAATTCCGGGAAGAAGTACCTTGAACAGATACGTATCGCCAAGGACGTGCTCCACAGCCGTCATGTTTCAAAGCATATTCACAGTATAGTCAAGGGACTGATGATAGAAAGCTACATCGAAGACGGATGTCAGAAAATAGGTGAAGGGGTATACGGAAAATCCATAACCGACCCCTGCCTGGGCTGGGAAAAGAGTGAAAAGCTGATAATGGAGCTGGCGGAAAGTCTGTAATTCCGCCATCACTCCTCATCAATGGTCTCGTAGATCGCCCTTACGGCTTTCTCGTACTTTTCTTCGGGAACGCCGATAAGCAGGTTCAGCTTGCCCGCGCCCTGGTTAACAGTACTTATCTCGATATCGTTATCTGCCAGCTTCTGCAGCACCCTTACATTGGCATCGCAGGAGTCTGTTCCCCTCTCACCAACAACAGCGATCATGGACAGATTTTCTGTAATCCCTATATAGTCCGGGTTCAGGGCCTCGTTTATCTCTTTCAGAAGCGCCTCTCTGCATTCATTCAATAAATCGCTCCTTATGACC
>CADBTX010000284.1 GCA_902797705.1 uncultured Lachnospiraceae bacterium
CTTTGTGACGTATAGTCCGATGGGCACGTCCTCTTCCTCATTGATCTCCGGCGTCACGTCCGTGCCGTAGATACCGAGATAGCACTCTGAGGAGCCGTTGGAAAGGTTTTCTATGATCTCCTTAAGGTCGGAGATGCCATAAGCGGAAAGCAGGTTCGGCGCATCCTCCATGGCTGTATCCTTGGAGATTATACCGATAACATGACCGTCATAATCCGTAATGATCCCCGTGGCATTGTCGCTGCCGTAGATGTCGGTACTGAGAACATGAACGTTCTTGTCCGGAAGGGATAATTCCCTCTGATTGGAGGTAGTGCGCCCGTAGCACTGGCTCCCCTGTATCCCCAGCGGGCTCCCGAGGGCCATTACCGGGATACCTACGGCTCCCACTCCTCTTGAACTCCCAAGCTCCGCTTCCTTTATGGCGTCCTTCGTATCATCCGGGATCTTATCTAAGGGCACCGAGATGATCGCCAGCCCCGTATCCGGGTCTCCGGACTTGATCGATCCCGACAGCTTCAGCCCGTCATCAAAGGTGACGCTGAGATCCATGTCCCCGGTGGATTCCGGCATCTCAGCAAGGATAAGAAGATCCTTACCGTTATTCGCCACGATAAGCCCCGTTACCGAATTTTCATTCTCGTAGGAATTATCGAACCAGTCCGTATCGTTGACCACGGTGGTCACGGTCACCACGGACTTTAAGGTCTCCGACGCCACTTCCTTTAAACTCCTGTAAAGACTCTTATAGTCCTCAACGGAAAGGGACACATGCTCCGTTACATTGTAGGAAATGATCTCTGTGGGAGCCTTGGCAGAAGCCTCGGCAGCGTCCTCCGTGGACTCCTCTGTTGAAGCCTCTGTTGACGCATCTTCGGAAGCCTCTGTGGAAGCCTCGTTTTCAGAGGTGCTGACAATGTTCCCCGTCTCATCCGTTCCCGCAAGTACCTCATCGTCCTTCGGGATGTTCACGGGATCCGGACCATTCTCAGTGCCGGACATGGCCTGGCGCACGGTCATGAGAAACACTCCTGCGGAAACGGCCCCGAAGATCATTGCCGAGATCAGTATCATGATGATCCGGAGAAGCAGCTTCCTCTTATTGAGAGGCCGCTCCTTTATGGTCTCCTTTATAAACTGGTATTCGGTATTGGTGTTGTCAACGGTTTCCATGTCTTACCCTGCCTCGAATTTATAGCCTATGCCCCATACGGTGGAGATCCTCCATTCCTCATGATCACGGAGTTTCTCCCGGAGCCTTTTGATATGCACATCCACGGTCCTGGTATCACCTATATACTCATAGCCCCATATGTGATCCAAAAGTTGTTCTCTGGTAAAGACCTGATTCGGAGAGGAAGCGAGAAAGTACAGGAGTTCCAGCTCCTTCGGCGGCATATCCAGCGGCTTTCCGCAATACAGCACCGAGTAATTCGTGAGATTCACCACGAGATCCGGATACTCCACCTTCTTCACATCGGACTTTCCGCTTTCCTGCGGTGCGACCGCTGCGCTGGTCCTTCGAAGTACGGCCTTGGCCCTGGCGATAAGCTCCTTTGAATCAAAGGGCTTTTCCATATAATCATCGGCCCCCAGCTCAAGTCCCAGAACCTTGTCAAAAACCTCTCCCTTGGCGGAGATCATGATGATGGGGGTCTGGGATTTTGTCCTTATCTCCCGGCACACCTGATAACCGTCCATCCCCGGGAGCATAAGATCCAGAAGGATAAGGTTCGGGTTATAGATCTCAAATTCCTTCAGGGCGCTTTCCCCGTCGTTAACTATCTTTGTGTCAAAGCACTCCTTTGTAAAATAAAGGGAGATCAGCTCCGCGATATTGTTGTCATCATCTACGATCAAAACCTTTTGTTTATCAACCATACTCTCTGCCTCATCAAAACCGGACAGGTAACGGATACCGGCTCATTCCCTGAATACCGCAATGGTAACCCCGGTATCTCCTTCTCCGTATTCCCCGTCATGGAATTCCTTTACATACTTACAATTCTTCAAATATCCCCGGACGGCCTCTCTCAATATGCCCGAGCCCTTTCCGTGGACGATCCTGACCCTGCTTAAATGGGACACATAAGCGTCGTCCAGATAGGAAGCCAGCGTCTCCCTGGCGTCATCGGAATTCATGCCGATGAGATTCACTTCCGGGTGAATGGTCTTTGCATGTCCCACACCCTTTCCGCCGCCGGAAATACTTCCGGTGCCATAGCCCTTTCCCGGCATGTTATCCGCGTTGAGATCGGAGATATTTACATCGTATTTTATAATACCACATTGAACGGAAAGATTCCCCTTCCTGTCCGGGAGGCTCTGTACCACGCCCTTAAGATTCAGGGAGATTATCCTCACATTCATTCCGACCCTGACCTGCTTCGGGTTCAGATTTCCCTTAGGCCTGTCCTTTTCGGGAGTCGAGGAAAGCGAAGGTGAAAGGTTCTGTCCCCCGGAAACCGTGGCCTTCAGGGATTCCCTCAGGTTCGTTCTCTCCTTCTCCGCCGCCTTAATGGTATCGCTGTCGGCATATTTCTGCATATTTCTGATGGCGGCGTCTGCTGTCTCCTTAGCATCCCTTAAAATGCTGCGGGCCTCCTCACGGGCTTCTGACAAGATCTTTTCCTTTGCCGCATCGAGCCTCTGTTTCCCGGAATCCAGTTCGGACTGCAGCCTCTCTATCTCCGCCTGGGTATCGCTTATCTCCTTCTGCTTCTTTTCAAGAGTTACGCGATTTTCCTCAAGGCTTGCAAGTACCTGCTCAAACTTCTCATCCTCTTCATTTATCCGCTTCTTCGCCTCATCGATGATCTTTTCCGGAAGACCCAGCCTCTTGGAAATGGCAAAGGCGTTGCTCTTTCCCGGCACTCCCACAAGGATACGGTAGGTGGGCCGGAGGGACTCCACATCAAATTCCAGACAGGCGTTCTCCACCCAGGAGGTGGCGAGGGCGTATTCCTTAAGCTCCGGATAATGCGTGGTGGCCATGGTCCGGATGCTCCTTCTATGAAGGTGATCCAGCACCGCCATGGCAAGAGCCGCACCTTCCGCAGGATCCGTGCCTGCACAGAGCTCATCAAAAAGACAGAGACAGGTGATATTGGCGTTCTTCAATATTTCCACGATATTTGTCATGTGGGATGAGAAGGTGGAAAGAGACTGCTCGATGGACTGCTCGTCGCCGATATCCGCATAGATCTCACGGAAAAACGAGAGCTCGCTCCTGTCAGCCGCAGGGATATGGAGGCCGGAAAGCCCCATAAGCTGCAGAAGTCCCACGGTCTTTAAGGACACCGTCTTTCCTCCGGTATTTGGA
>CADBTX010000285.1 GCA_902797705.1 uncultured Lachnospiraceae bacterium
AAAAACCGCACTGATAATGGCAGGAGGACACGGGGAACGATTCTGGCCCAGAAGCCGGAGGAACCTGCCGAAGCAGTTCCTGTCCCTTACGGATGACGGAAAGACGCTGATACAGCTTACTGTTGAAAGGATCAGCGTCCTTGTGGAGCGTAAGGACATATACATTTCCACAAATAAGGACTATGAAGAGCTGATACGTGAACAGCTTCCGAACATTCCCGCCGACAATATACTTTTTGAGCCTGTAGGAAGAAATACCGCGCCCTGTATCGGAATGGCAGCTGAGTTCGTTTCCAAGAAATACGAGGATGCCGTAATGATGGTGCTTCCCAGCGACCACCTTATAAAATACGCAAAGATGTACCAGGACACCTTAAATGACGCCTGCTCCATCGCGGAACAGGGCTCAAACCTGGTTACCATAGGCATTACCCCGGACTTCCCGGAGACAGGGTACGGCTATATCAAATTCGATCCCGACGAAGTATTTGAAAGGGGATATAAGGTCTTAAACTTTACCGAAAAACCCAAGCTTGAGATCGCAAAAGAATACATAGCCAGCAACCAGTATCTCTGGAATTCCGGGATGTTCGTATGGAAAGCTTCTTCCATCCTTTCCAGATTCGAGCACCTCATGCCTGATGTCTTTGAGCAGCTGACCATCATCAGAAATGCCATCGGAACCTCACAGCAGACCGATATAATCGAAAAGATCTTCCCCGAATTCCCTTCAATTTCCATTGATTACGGTATCATGGAAAAATCAGGGGATATATACACCATCCCCGGCTCCTTCGGCTGGGATGACGTGGGCAGCTGGCTTGCCATGGAGCGCATAAGAAAGACCAACGAATTCGGAAATATCATCGACGGAGATGTGATAACCATAAACACCAATGATTCCATCATAGTTGGAAAAAATAAACTGATAGCCTGTGTGGGTGTAAAGGATCTGGTGGTTGTTGATACAGAGGACGCAACCCTCATATGCGCAAAAGACTCCACCAATGAGATAAAAAAGATAATAGAAAACTTAAAGGTATGCAACAGAAACGAATACCTTTGAGATCCGCTTATTCAGGATAGACCTTTAGCTTGAGATCTCCGTAGATCCCAACCGGAATTTCATCGTCAAATGTATATTCCTCGGTTTCTTCCTTATCAAAAAGATAGGTGCGTATGCGCCCTTTCATGGGGTCTGCGATCCAGTATTCCCTTACTCCGGCGCTCCTGTACTTGAACAGTTTTATCATATAATCCATATTGACGCTGGTGGGGCTTACTATCTCAATGATAAAGTCCGGTGCGCCGTGGCATCCCTTTTCATCCAGCTTATTCTTATCACAGATAACGGCTATATCCGGCTCCACATAATTGTAATCATCATCCGAGAGATATACGGCATATGGAGAAACAAAAGCCCTGCATTCTCCGTGCTTTGAACGGATGTAATTGATTATATCGGTCGAAAAATCCAACAACATCCTTTGATGGCTGCCAGTAGGTGCAGCCATATCATACATCACTCCGTCAATGAGCTCAGCCCTTACGCCTTCCGGAAGCGCTTCGATATCAGCTACCGTCTTTAATTCCATCTCCAAAGCCTGTATATATCAGAACAGCCCTTTCTTCTTTTTCTTCTTGTCTTTTCCGTCTCCCATACCGGTCTTCTTTTCCACCTCATGGAGTGAATCCCCGGTAAGCGCATCAAACTGCTTAAGAAGATCCTTGGCGCTGGAAGTAAGTCCCGTGGGAACCTGTACCACCAGAGTCACATAGTGATCCCCTCTCACATCCTTATTCTGAAGCGACGGAACTCCCTTGCCCTTAAGCCTTATCTTTGAATCTGTCTGGGTCCCGGGCTTTACAGTGTAGACAACCTTGCCGTCAACGGTATCGATCAGCACGTCTCCTCCGAGAGCCGCCTGGGCGTAGCTTATCGGCGCCGTGGAATAAATATTGTAGTCCTGCCTCTGGAAGATCGGATGCCTTGAAACTACGGCCTCCACCAGAAGATCTCCTCTCGGACCGCCGTTCCTTCCCGGCTCTCCCTTTTCGCGCAGTCTCACCATCTGACCGTTGTCAATACCGGCGGGGATGGTAACGGACAGTTTCTTTCTCGATGCTGTATATCCGCTTCCGTGGCAGTCGGGGCACTTGTCCTTTATAACCTTGCCTGTTCCCTGACAATCGGGGCAGGTCTGGACATTCCTCACGGTTCCGAATAATGACTGCTGGGTAAATACCACCTGGCCCTTGCCTCCGCACTTGGAACAGGTCACCGGCGAGGTGCCGGGCTTTGCTCCCGTGCCGTTACAGGTCTTACAGGGATCCTTCAGGGTCAGCTCTATCTCCTTATCACAGCCGAAGACCGCTTCCTCAAAGGAGATCCGCACAGAAGTCCTTAGATTTGCGCCCTTCATAGGGCCGTTCCGGCTGGCGCGGCTCGTCCTCCCACCGAAGAAATCTCCGAAAATATCTCCGAAGATATCCCCAAAATCCATGGAATTAAAATCAAAACCGCCTGCTCCGCCGCCGGGGCCGTCAAAGGCTGCGTGACCGAACTGATCGTACTGCTTTCTCTTGTCAGGATCAGACAGAACAGCGTAGGCTTCCGATGCTTCCTTGAATTTGGCCTCTGCGTTCTTATCTCCCGGATTCATATCCGGATGATACTTTTTTGCAAGACCACGATATGCTTTTTTTATTGCGGCTTCATCGGCGTTTTTATCAACACCGAGAACCTCATAATAATCTCGTTTCTGCTCTGCCATTTATAATATGTCCTCATCAGTCGCCTGGTGGCGACGGTTTTTCAACCCTCATCCGTCACGCTTTCAGCGTGACACCTTCCCCCTTGAAAAGGGGGAAGGCTTATCCTTGGCATCCCCCCTGAAAAGGGGGAAGGCTTATTTTCATTATACTTCTCTGTAGTCACCGTCCACAACGTCAGGGCCTGCGTCATCTCCGCCATTGTTATCGTTATTGTCCGAAGCAGCCGCGCCCATATCGGGGCCGGGCCCTGCGGCACCTGCTGCTCCTGCGGCCTGAGCGTTCTCATAAACCTTGGTAAAGAGCTTCTGTGCAGACTTCTCAAGCTTCTCCCTTGCCGCCTTGATCTCGTCCACATCCGCTTCGCTCATTGCAGAGGCATCGGGATGCTTTGCAAGAACGTCCTTCAATGCCTGAAGATCTGCCTGGACCTCGGTCTTGTCATTGGCTTCCAGCTTGTCTCCAACATCATTCATGGCCTTCTCTGTCTGGAAAGCAAAGGAGTCTGCGTCATTCCTTGCGTCGATGGCTTCCTTCCTCTTCTTATCCTGAGCCTCATACTCCTGAGCCTCACGGACTGCCTTATTGATATCGTCATCAGACATATTTGAACCGCCGGTGATGGTGATATGCTGCTCATGACCTGTTCCCAGATCCTTAGCCGATACGTTTACGATACCGTTGGCGTCTATATCAAAGGTAACCTCGATCTGAGGAACGCCTCTCATTGCAGGAGGTATACCATCAAGTCTGAACTGTCCCAGAGACTTATTATCCTTCGCAAACTGTCTCTCACCCTGAAGGACATTGATATCAACCGCCGTCTGATTATCAGCTGCAGTCGAGAATACCTGGCTCTTCTTCGTGGGGATGGTGGTATTTCTCTCAATAAGCTTGGTAGCCACACCGCCCATGGTCTCGATGGAAAGTGAAAGGGGAGTTACATCCAGGAGCAGCACGTCTCCGGCGCCCTCATCTCCTGCCAGTTTTCCACCCTGGATGGAAGCACCTATGGCAACACATTCATCGGGATTCAGGTTCTTGCTGGGCTCCTGGCCTGTAAGAGCCTTAACCTTCTCAACAACGCAGGGAACACGGGTCGATCCGCCGACTAAGAGCACCTTGCCAAGATCCGCATTCGTAAGACCTGCATCCTTCATTGCGTTCTGCACGGGGATGGCAGTCTTCTCAACAAGATCATTTATCAGTTCCTCAAACTTAGCCTTAGAGAGATTCTCGTCAAAGTGCTTGGGTCCCTCTGCTGTAGCTGTGATGAAGGGCAGGTTGATATTTGTGGTGGTGGAAGAAGAAAGTTCCTTCTTTGCCTTTTCTGCCGCTTCCTTAAGTCTCTGCATAGCCATGGGATCAGATGACAGGTCAACGCCTTCCTTATCCTTGAAGGACTTAACCATCCAGTCAACTATCCTCTGGTCGAAGTCATCGCCTCCCAGTCTTGTATCTCCGTTGGTGGCAAGAACCTCGATAACGCCGTCTCCGATCTCGATTATGGATACATCGAAGGTACCGCCACCCAGGTCATAAACCATGATCTTCTGTTCTTTTTCATTATCAAGGCCGTAAGCCAGAGCTGCAGCGGTAGGCTCGTTTATGATACGCTTTACTTCCAGTCCCGCGATCTTTCCTGCATCCTTTGTAGCCTGTCTCTGAGCATCGTTAAAGTATGCGGGAACGGTGATGACCGCCTCACTTACGCTTTCTCCCAGATAGCTTTCCGCATCAGCCTTAAGCTTTGAAAGGATCATTGCGGAGATCTGCTGGGGTGAATATCTCTTATCGTCAATGGAACGGCCGTGATCCGTACCCATATCCCTCTTTATGGAAGCAATGGTACGGTCCGCATTGGTAACCGCCTGTCTCTTTGCAGGCTCACCAACCAGTCTTTCACCGTTCTTTGTAAAAGCAACTATGGAGGGTGTGGTCCTGGCGCCTTCAGCATTTGCTATAACTGTGGGCTTTCCGCCTTCCATAACCGCTACACAGCTGTTTGTTGTTCCTAAATCGATTCCTATTATCTTACCCATGATTTTTACCAGTCCTTTCTTGATCTTCTGCTTTGGTTTTGGTCTGCCGCATCTTTAACCGCCCTGTGAACGGCTACTTTGCGACTCCCACCATGGAATGCCTTACAACACTGTCGTTATATCTGTAACCCTTCTGAAGCTCCTGGGCAACGATGCCGCTGTCGTACTCCTCACTGTCAACCTGCATCACCGCGTTGTGGTACTCCGGATCGAATTCCTGTCCCACCGCTTCAATAGGCGTAACACCTATCTTTTCCAACTCGTCCATCAGCTGCTTGTAGACCTTCTTCATACCGTCCATGAAGGGATCTGCATCCTCACCCTCTCCGGTATCCGCGGAAGCCATATCCAGTGCTCTCTCAAAGTTATCTATAACCGGGAGCACCTTCTCGATCACGGACTTTGCGCCGGTCTCAAACATCTGGTCCTTCTCCTTTTCGGAGCGCTTGCGGAAATTCTCGAATTCCGCCATGAGCCTTAAGTTTTTGTCATTCAGCTCTTCTATCTTTTCATCCCTTGGATCCTTTTTATCCTCTTTACCGGGCTCGTCTCCCGGACCGCCGGGATCAGCTTCCTTATCAACGCCGGTATTTTCGCCGCTTTCCTGCTCCCCGGCCTTTTCCTCTGCTTCTCCTGCAGCAGCCTTATCCTTTTTTTCTTTCTTGTCTTCGGCCTCAGAGGAGATATTGATATTCTCCTTATCAGGGCTTTCAACCTTTATTCCAGAATTCTTTTTCTTACTCATTTTCCTCTATTCCTTCTTCTTATACAGGGTATCAAGCTGCTCCTGTAAAGTCTTCAGGGCGTGAGCCACCTTTTCGTAATCCATCCTTTTAGGACCTATGATGCTCATCATCCCCTTCATATTGTCTCCCAGTTCATAAGTGGCTGTGACCACGGAACAATCCTTCATGGACTCGATGGGGGACTCATTTCCGATATATACCTGAATGCCTGTCTTCCCTTCCTCGTCCTCTGTCCGGTTCTTGGAAAGGGACTCGTTTATGAGATTTCCAAACTGGTTCTTTTCTTCAAAGGTGCTGATGATCTCGCTGGCTTTTTCATTGTCCGCCAGTTCCGGATATTTGAAGATGTTATTGGCTCCGCTGGTGTATATCTCCAGATCCTCGTCAGCCCTTACCGCATCCGCCACAGCATCTATGACCTCCGCTATGACATCCGAGTGTATCCCGGCCCTTTCCTTGATAAGGGTAATAAGCCCCAGATTTATCTCCTCCAGGGACAACCCGTTAAGATGGGTGTTCAAAAGGAGATTGAGCTTCAACAGCGTATCATCATCCATCTCTCCGTTAACGCTTATCATCTTATTCTTGATGATATTTCCTTCAACAACGATAACGGCCAGGATATTGCCCTCATCCACTCTGGATAGCTGAATGAATTTCAGCTTATTCCTGTGTATCTGCGGGGACGAGATCAATGCGGCATAATTTGTATTATCCGCCAGAAGCTTCGCTACCTGCTTCAAAAGCTCTGACAACTCACCCGCTTTCTCCACCACCATGTCATGCATGTCGGATACTTCCTTTTCCTTATCCGCCATCATGCTGTCCACATAGAACCTGTAGCCCTTGTCGGAAGGTATCCGCCCCGATGAGGTATGGGGCTGAAGGATATAACCCATTTCCTCAAGGTCCGACATTTCATTCCTGATGGTAGCCGGTGAAAGCTTGATATCCAGGTATTTGGAAAGGGTGCGGCTTCCTACCGGGTCGCCGGTTTCCAGATAATTCCTGATGATCGCTTCCAGTATTTTGGTTTTTCTCTCGTTTAGTTCCATAGTCTCCCGGGTTATGTGTTAGCACTCATTTAATTTGAGTGCTAATATTTATCCATAAGATATCACCCGGGGAAATGTTTGTCAACAAAATTTTTTCGGCGGCCATTGGCCGCCGATATTATTTTAGTTTCCATAGTTCAGTTTTCCATACCTGTCTGCCGGTCCGAAGATCATAGGTTCCGCATTTTTCATATTTTTCCCGCAGATCCTCCCGGTCAAATACCTCATCGGTTCCTTCAATATAGGAAACCATGGTGTATTCTCCATTTCTCACCTTTTCCTTAAGTTTTTTGCGAAAATCCAGGTGGCTCTCAAAGATCTCCCCGGCATAGGGATACTGCTCCTGTTTGTCCGGATGCTTATTATAGCTTTTCAGAAATCTTTCCGATACCACAAAGGGCTGGCCGTAATTATATACGTAAATATCGTGTCTTATCCCGTAATAGCCGAGAAGAGGGTAGAGATACATATCCCCGGGATTCTCGTCCAGCATTTTTTCCGCCATGTCCCATTCCTTATGATCCTCCTCCGAAAGAGGGGATATGGGCAGCCGCTCGTCGGCCCTTGAAACGGTAAAGCCAAGGAGCATGAGCAAAAAGGCCGATAATATGAGATAGGTTGTCCTCTTATTTATTCCGTAGAGACCGGTTTCGCTCACGATACGGCTTAACTTCTTAAATATGACCAGTGTCCCCATGATCAGAGCAGGCATGAAAAGCTCCAGATAATAGGAAAGCCACGCCCCGTCATTCCTGCCGATGTACATCAGGCAGATGCCGGACACTCCCATGTGGATCAGCATAAGAATGTCAAATTCATCGATCCCGGCGCTCTTTCCGGCAGACGCCGTCCTTTCAATAAGAGCGGGCAGTCCCTTTCCTACCGAAGTCCCCGTGACCTTCAGTTTTTTCCATTCCCTGATAAAAGCCGACAGGAAGTAAAGGACGCAGAGAAGCTCTGTAAGAAAGAACATAAAAAATATGCCTCCGAGAGACATTATCTGGCTAAAATTATATTCCATCCCCGTCATCTTTTCGCTGCCTCTGGTCACAGTGGAGGCCACACCCTTCCCGGGTCCCTTTGCGAAATAAAACATATAGGTCTCAAAAAGAGGACAGTAGATCCTGAGAAGCCCGTAGGCAGCGGCCGCTGTCACCCCGAAGGAGATGAGATACCCGGCCATGCGCTTTATTCCCTTAAATAGAAATAAAAAGATGACCGCAGTTCCCGCTATCAGCAGATAGTACTGCTTTGTGAAAAAAACCGCCACTGTCAGCACGCCGCATAAGAGTTCCTTCCCCTTAAAATCCCGTGCTGAAAGGAGAAAGAGAATGGCCATCATCAATAAAAGCCCCATGCTGTCAGGGATGGCATTCACATAGTTATAACGCCAGCTGCAGTTTATAAGGAAGATAAAGGCTGCTGTGCCGAGAGTCAGGGAGTCCGTTTTTTTCCATACCATATAAAAGGCCAGTGCCGAAGCCCCCATGATACAGACAAAGGTGACGATGTAGTGCAGCAGCACTATGTCCGGGTTAAGACCCAAAGCTCCAAGCACTGTCCCGATCCCTGCGGTTATGATGGAATACAGGGGTCCGTACAGATAGATGAAGGGAGGAAGCTCACCGTTAAGGGAGCTTAAGGCATAGGGATTATGCCCCTCCATGAGCTCCATGGTCATAAATACGTTGGCGCACTCCCGGTACTCATTTGGGATCTTCATGTCCGTGAAGGTATGGGTCAGGATCCCGGATATCATGTAAACCCCCACAAACAGGAGGGGCACAAACATGATCGCTATGATCTTTTCAAATGTGGATTTTTCTGAAAAAGAAAGCCGGATGCTTTCGTATCCGGCTTGTTTATTATCATTCATTGCCTGTTCCGTAAAATGTCAGATGGCGAAACTGCCTGTATCCTCACCGTTATTTACTGCAAAGTATACAGCTGAATCTTCGGGCTTGATATAGAATGTAACTTCTTTAACATCAGAAGCCTTCCTGCCGTAATCCTTTGTCCAGACATCCTTGAACCTGTCCTTGATCTGATCAGCGCTGACCTCGCGTCCCCTGAACTGAACAACAAGTGATTCAGTTGTCTTGGCTGCTGCCTTCTTTGCGGGAGCCTTCTTTGCAGCGGTGGTCTTCTTAGCTGTGGCTGCTGCCTTCTTTGCAGGCGCCTTAGCTGCCGTAGTTGTCTTCTTGGCTGTGGTTGCTGCCTTCTTTGCAGGAGCAGCTGCCTTCTTTGCAGCAGGCTTCTTAGCCTCGGTCTCTGTCTTCTTGGCTGTTGCAGCCTTCTTTGCGGGAGCCTTCTTTGCAGCAGGCTTCTTTGCTGCAGCCTTTGCAGGAGCTGTCTTTTCAGCAGCCTTAGCCTCTTCCTTCTTTGCGGGAGCAGCTGCCTTAGGCGCTTCGGCCTTGACTTCTTCCTTCTTTGCTACGTCTGCGGCGGTCGCTTTAACCTCTTCTTTAGCAGGCGTGGAAGCAGCCGCGATAGCTCTTTTCTGTATTGCCATGATTATTCCCTCCAGAAAAATAAAAACAAAATTCCTCTAAATTTGAATAATATCCCTAAAAATCGGATGTGTCAACGGTTTATTGCGATTTTTACAAGGTTTCTGTGGTCCGGAGCACGTACATCACGAGATCGGCGGACTTTGGAACACGGTAGATATACATATATACTATGAGTCCTTCCGTGCCGTCCTTCCGGAAAACAAATTCAACATGATACTTTTCATCGCCGTCCTCGTACTTGTCATCATAGTACTGATATTCAACTCCGTACTGGGATCTTATGACGCTCTCCGGGCACTTTCCCGCCTCCTTTTTTTCAAGGATGTTTTCTACAATGGCTGCCTCTATCCTGTCGGTCTGGTCATACTTCGATCTGTCCATCAGGTTTTTATTGTGGTCAAAGTAAAAAACATAAAGGCTCTCGGGGACGCTGCTGTCATAAAGACGGTTCAGCCTGTACTGGTATCCGTAGATGTGATCCCCCTTGTCGTCCAGCTTTTTCTCCACTTTCTTCCAGTCTGCAGGGATCCTGTAAGTAAATAGATCCTTGTTATCCACGGTATCCGTGACCTTTACTCCGGAGGTATTGCTCTCATCCAGAAGCACTCCTTCACCGGTGTAATAAACCCCTTCACCGCTCTTTTTTTCGCCCTTTTCCAGCCTCTTTATCTCAGCGGCGATCCCGCCTCCGAAAAATTTCTTCTTCACGGTACCGTATGCTGTGACCGTCTCTCCCCCCTTCAGAAGTGCCACTTCATTTTTCACATCCACTTCTGAAGTCCTGCACTCTATAGCGGCTTTTCCGTCCGGAGAAAGAAGTTTAAAGCTGTCATATTTCTTACCGATATCGGAAATGCTCCCGCATATCGCATAGCAGCCATCCTTTAATCCGCCCTCCGCTTCCCGGGAGAGCTCATCCACAGTCCGGCCTGAATACAGGGGATGCTGTCTCGGATCCAGCTCCACCGGGTCATTCAGGAACTCCATTCCCGTGCTGCACATGAAAAACACCATGAGAAATACTATTATCAGGGCTTTCTTCTTTTTCATGGCGCCTCCCCCAGTACTCTTTCACGGAGTACAAACCTCTTTTTCCCCTTTAATTCCAAAAGTTTTTCCTGAACTGCGACATAGGTGTGATACTCGGCATAATTATCCCAGAGCAGCACTTCGCTCCCTACCGAAGCCCTGCGGCTAATATTATCCGCGAGTTCAGACAGACTGCACTCCCCTCCGTTCAGGGTAATGGTCTTATTCTTAACTCCTATAATGTAGCGTTCCTTTATCTCCCGACTCTCCGCCTCCTGGGGCTCGGCCTCAAGGGTGTTCACTTCTTCCGTGAAGTTAAAGGGATTCTCATCGGAGGTATTTCCGTACAGGTCTATCAGAGGCTTTTTATATGAGAGCTCCACATCGGGAAGCAGCTCGAAACCCGCAAGGAAACATAAGCATCCTGCAAGAAGGAGCAGCAATACCGCTTTTTTTCTTCCCCAACTCTTCATTCCGCCGCTTCCTCCGACCTTATCTCCGCTCCATATCTCTGAAGGATATCCTTTACCTGCATATAGGTATCATAAACCGCATATCTGTCCACCAGATCAAAGCCCTCCTCCGGTCCCCGGGATCCCATATATGCTTCAAGATCCGCAGTATCTTCAAATACCCGGTCTGCCATCATTATCCTGTCTCCGTCCACAACGATGGTGCCATCGGGGATCAGACCGCTGTCAGGATCGACATCAAGCCCCGCTGCATCATCATTTCCACTGTCATTCTTATTTCCGTCAGGAAGCAGACCCTTTGGCGGCTTGTATCTCCACAGAATTATTCCCGCGACAAAAACAAGCACTCCCACAAGACAGATGATACGCACAGTCCTTATTTTGATCCCCGGAAGTTTTATAAAAATAAAGATGCCCGCAGCAATGAGCAGTATACCGAGCATTGTAATGATAAAGGGTGTCACTTTGTCTTCTCTCCTGCCATTGCTCTTATATAGATATCGCCGGACTCAGCCTGAAGTCCGTTAAACACAGCCTGTATCCTCTGCTGGTCTCTGTATAATATCTCGCTTCCGTCATCCGCAATGGAAAGCACCACAGGCATTCCGTCAGCGGAATCCACATATCCCTTAAGCTTCTCCTCAAAGGAAGCAAAGGACTCTCCGGTATCCGTTCCCTCCAGCGGAAAAACGTCCGCTTCACTGTTGCCGTTCTTCAATATCCTTAAGGTCCTGCTCTTTGGCTCCTCAGGATCAAAGGCCGCAGTTACCGTGATTATCACGCACTTCTCCGCCAGATCTGTCTGC
Organism: uncultured Lachnospiraceae bacterium; assembly: GCA_902797705.1. Taxonomy (GTDB): domain Bacteria; phylum Bacillota; class Clostridia; order Lachnospirales; family Lachnospiraceae; genus NK4A144. The sequence continues at coordinate 11,437 of CADBTX010000285.1, forward strand.
TCCGAATACAGCTTGTATTCCTCTTCGGCGTTAATCTCCGCTTCCCTGCACTCCGCCTGAAGCTTATCAAGTTCCTCCTGCTGCTTTGTGAGGTTCATCCCGGACACCTGCTGCCTTGCCAGCACCACCATGAGAAGGATAAAGATAACGTCCAGAAGGGATGTGAGATCGATCAGTATGTCATTTTTTCCCCGTCTCTGCCTTCTCATGCTCATTCGTCCTTTATGCTGCTTAAGATCCCTCTGGTCCTTATGGTGGTGTCATATGCGTCCAGCATATTATCCACCGCATTGATCATCCTGCCGTTTAAGAGAGTAATAATGAGTTTCAGGGTTATGGCAGCGATAAGGCCGTAAAAGGTGGAGCCGAGGGCGATGTTAAGGGACCCTACGATAGCCGCGCTGTCCTTTGCCGTGGTCTGTCCCATAATCCCCGCCACGGTACCGAGTATGCCCATCAGAGGAAAAATGGGTATCAGCTGGGATACCGTTTCATAAACGGATCTGCTTCCGTTATATCTGCTTTCGTAAGCATGGACCGTGTCGATATCCGCCGCCGTCCTCCGCTCATATTCCGTCACATTCCCTCTGGAATCCAGGGTCTTCTTCACTTCCCTGCCGTTCAGTGCATGGGAGATGGTGTGATAATGATCCTTCAGCACAGTGTAATTATAAAGGATAACGAGCAGCAGGATCACTGCCAGTATTATTATCAGCGGTGTAATGAGATTCTGAATAAGTGTTAACATGTCTGCTCCTTATTACAATAATTTCTTTGGTTTATCCGGCTTTGCGGTAATGGAGTTTGTGGCGTTGTACAGATTGTCCGTAAGGGCCACGGGGCTCATAAGCACTCTTCCGGTGCCGCGGTACACATTTACAAGGCCTTCTCCTGACAGGGCGGAACCAATAAGGGTTTTTGTGGTGCGTTCCACCGTGAGCTTTAAGTCCGAGGTCCAGCACATCGCCATACTCCCGTCGATCTTCAGTTCGTCATCCGTAAGCTCTATCTCAATAAGCTCCTCCCTCGGAACATTGCTCTCCAGCGCGGCGATCCCGTGTCCGTACAGAGACAGGTTAAAAAGACCTTCGCCTCCCAGAAGAGCAGAGCTCACCGTATTCCTTCCCACCACCTTATTCTGCACCGTATCCTCGCAGGCAAGGAACATGCCGTCTTCAATGGTCACGCCGCTGCCCCACTCATCCACATCCATCAGGATAATGAATTTATAGGTGGGTTCAAGTGCCAGATATCCGTTGCCTTCATATTCGGGCTTTACCGCGGATTCATTTGTTACAGCACCCTTTACCAGGTTTCCCATCAGGCTCCCAACACCCTTTATTCCCGTGGAAGCTCTTACATCTCCGGCAAACCACTGCATGGATCCCGCCTGAGTGATAACGGCATTCTGTCCGTTCAGCTCTGCGATAAGCTGGCGCCTCCTTACTCCCATCTCGCTCATGAAGTATTCCATGGAAGCATACTGGGGGCTTACACTGGAGTCCCTTACATATTCCAGCACCTTAAAGGGCCCTGCTTCGGCTATCACCTTTCTGTCTTTATTTTCAAGATTCACTATCCTCATCCGGAACCCCCTTTCAGACTTTTCCTGCTACTCCGCTGCTCACCGCAGCCTCCGCCACTGCCTTTGCCACTGCCGAACCCACCTTCGGATCAAAGGCGTAGGGAATGATATGATCTTCATCCAGCTCATTTTCCGGGATCAGATCCGACAGGGCCTTTGCGGCCGCCATCTTCATTTCTTCATTTATATCACGGGCTCTTACATCAAAGGCTCCCCGGAATATCCCGGGAAATGCCAGCACATTGTTTATCTG
>CADBTX010000286.1 GCA_902797705.1 uncultured Lachnospiraceae bacterium
AGCGGCAGCCGCTACGCCGCACTTATCTCAGCCGTGGCCTACACCCTCTGCCAGTATCATATTGACGATATCTTCACCAGAGCCGCGGTGGGGGAGTTCACAGCCTTTATCTTCCTGCCTCTTGTGGCGGCAGGGCTATATGACCTTACTGAAAAGGATTTTAATAAACCCTGGCTCCTTGGGGGCGGAATGGCCGGAGTGCTGCTATGCCATACCCTCAGCACCTTTTTCTGCCTGATACTCTGCACTGCCTATGTACTGGTAAACTTCAGGGTATTTCTTGAAAAACCTTTAAGACTGCTGAAACTTATCATCACTGCCCTTATCACCCTTGCCCTTACCGCCTTTTACTGGCTGCCGGTGGCAGAACAGATAACATCCACGGCCTTCAGTTACAGAGAAGCCAGCTTCGACGTGAATTACGAAAAACTGCTGTTAAAGGATATCTTTGCAAATTCCGCGGGCCGTATGGGGATCGCCCTGTTTATCCTGATCCTCACGGCTCTTTTGATCGCCCATAACGGCGACAGGCTCATAAGATTTGCGGATATCATGGCTGCAGGAGGCATTCTCTTTACCCTTTGCACCACCGGATTTTTCCCCTGGAAGAGGCTCGAAAAGTATGTGATGAGCGTCCAGTTCCCCTGGCGGCTTTTTATTATGGCAAGCCTCCTCTTTTCAATAGCTGCGGGTATCTATATAGAAAAGGCCGCCGCCGGTCATATACGGGCTGCGGTGACTGCCGTCCTCGCCCTTATGATCGTTTCCGCAGTATGTAACATCAACCGTACGGAGGAAGGCTATTACTCATATTCGGATGATTATTACAACGTGACCGAATACACGAAGAGCGTCATCGGAGGGGAATGGCTCCCGGAAACGGTAACAAGCAGGGGGAAGCTCGGAAAATTCAATGAATATGCCTTTGATGACAAGGGGGACAAGGTGCCCGTATCAAGGGACAGAAACGCACTGAACGTCACAGCTCCGGATTCCGAATATCTGGATGTGCCCTTTATTTATTATCTCGGATACACCGCCGCCGATACAAACGGCAATGCACTGAAAACAGACGGAAACGGCGAGAACGGCCGGGTAAGGGTATATACCGGCGGAGCGGAAAACGTGCGTGTTTCATACAGCGGAACCCTGTTGCAGAAGGCTGCAGACATCATTTCACTTCTCACTCTCGCAGGCCTGATAACATTTTTTGTGATCCGGCGAAAAAAGCCGGCGAACTCTGCGGATTAGCGCGGCGGCAGGAAGCTCCGGATACAGCACAAAAAAGCTCATTGAAAAAGAGCAGCTCCCTTAAGGGAACTGCTCTTTCTGTAACCGGTGAAATTATTCAGCCTTGATAGCTCCGGTAGGGCAAGCGCCTTCACATGCGCCGCAGTCAATGCAGGTACCTGCATCAACAACATGCTTGCCATCTCCCTCGCTGATAGCGCCTACAGGACAGGTTCCTGCACAAGCACCACAGTTTACACAAGTATCATCAATTACGTGAGCCATTTTCCATTTCCTCCTACTTGAAATCTTTTTGATCCTGATTCCAGATCTTTTTCTAATCCAAATACGAATATGTACTTGTTTCAAGAGGTATTTTAATATATTGAAAAAATATTTGCAATTAAATCTTGTTTAGAGGGGTCTAACCGCCATAAGCCTCTGTTTCAGGGGTTTCTATCACTCCACCTTGGGAAGTTTTGCTATTGACGCCGCAATATCCTCGTCCGTGGGAATGGTGTCTGTCATCACGCCGTCATTGTATTGCTCATAGGCCACAAGATCAAAGTAACCGGTGCCCGTAAGTCCGAATACGATGGTCTTCTCCTCTCCGGTCTCCTTGCACTTAAGGGCTTCATCGATAGCCACCCTGATGGCGTGTGAGCTTTCGGGAGCGGGAAGTATGCCCTCGATCCTGGCAAACTGCTCAGCCGCCTCAAATACCGAGGTCTGCTCCACACTTACCGCCTCCATGTATCCGTCGTGATAGAGCTGTGAAAGGATGGTGCTCATTCCGTGGAAACGGAGTCCGCCGGCATGGTTTGCGGACGGGATGAAGCTGCTTCCAAGGGTGTACATCTTTGCCAGAGGGCAGATCATTCCGGTGTCGCAGAAATCGTAAGCAAAAGTTCCTCTCGTAAAGCTGGGGCAGGATGCAGGCTCCACAGCCACGATGCGGTAATCTGCTGTTCCCTTTAATTTCTCACCCATGAAGGGAGCGATAAGTCCTCCGAGGTTTGATCCGCCGCCGGCACAGCCGATGATCACATCGGGCTTGATACCGTATTTATCAAGGGCCGCCTTGGTCTCCAGACCGATAACCGACTGGTGGAGCAGCACCTGATTAAGAACGCTTCCAAGGACATAGCGGTACCCGGGATTCTTTGTGGCAACCTCAACCGCTTCGGAAATGGCGCATCCAAGACTTCCCGTTGTTCCGGGATGCTCAGCAAGGATCTTCTTTCCGATCTCCGTAGTCTCCGAAGGAGAAGGCACCACGGATGCACCGTAGGTACGCATAACCTCTCTTCTGAAGGGCTTCTGCTCATAGGAAACCTTAACCATAAACACCTTCAGATCCAGATCAAAATATGAGCAGGCCATAGAAAGGGCTGTTCCCCACTGTCCGGCTCCGGTCTCGGTGGTCACACCCTTAAGCCCCTGCTTCTGTGCGTAGTAAGCCTGGGCAATGGCTGAATTAAGCTTGTGGCTGCCGCTGGTATTGTTTCCCTCGAATTTGTAGTAGATCTTCGCGGGAGTCTGCAGCTTTTTCTCCAGACAATAGGCCCTTACAAGGGGTGACGGACGATACATCCTGTAGAAAGAAAGTATCTCATCCGGGATCTTGATAAAGGGTGTGGTATCATCCAGTTCCTGGGCTACAAGTTCCTCACAGAATATGGGAGAGAGTTCTTCCGCCGTAAGGGGCTTTCCCGTTCCGGGATTGATCAGCGGAGCGGGTTTGTTCTTCATGTCCGCCCTGAGATTATACCAGGAATCCGGCATCTCACTTTCTTCCAGATAGATCTTGTAAGGTATCTTTTTTTCCTGCATCTTTTCTCCTCCTGTTAATTTGATGATGCTTCTTCCCCTCAGATTTCTGTATGATACCATCTAAACTCCCGGTACGTCTATCCCTATATTCGTAACCACCCGGAAATAGTGTGAATATCACTGTCCTTTTCCTTCAGGTATTCCCTGGGATAGATGATGAGAGCATCCTCTCTGGTATTTAAAAGCCCTGCCCACTCGGAAAAGGTTGAATTAGCGGCAATGAGACAGCGGCTCTTACTCATGAGGAGCATGTCGATATAGCTCCTGTCCCCGGTATTTCCCGTGACTACTGTCTTTTCCGGAAGCCAGTCAAAGGATGAATTGATAAAATCCTTGTCGTCCGAAAAGATGTAGAACCGGGCCTCCGGAAAATGCTCCTTTGCAGTCTCCACCGCCTTTTTATAGTATTCATCCCCGAGATTGATAAAGGCCTCGGTATAGCCCTTATTGAGATAGTCTCCTCTTCTCACATGGATGGAGACAGAATTTCCGTCCCTGATCTCCCTTAAAAGGTCCGCGTTTTCTTCCCCTATATCAGCACTCTTTTCGGAAAATGAAAGAGCCTTCCGTATCTCTCCCAGGTTATCCTTATACCAGGCCTCATCCAGAAAGTAGCCCGTTATATAGATATTTCGCCCCGGGGGAAGATCATCTATCCTCTCCTTCAGGACATTTTCCCTTTCCCTTCCGGTCTCGCTTAAGCGGTTCTTTTCGAAATGCTTTCCCGCGCAGAGCCGGGTCACCCTGTTAAATAGGCGCTCAAACCTCCCCTTCTGCGGAACCATCCCGGAGCAGCAGTAGGTTTCAAATACAGTGGCCTTATCAAAGATAAAGTGAGGATTATCGTCTCTCCTGAAAAGCTTCTCCAGTTCGAAGCCCTGGTGGGCAGTATTCCAGCTGTACCAGGAGATATCCGCAAGGACTCTTTCGGAGGGATACTTTTTTCTGAGATATGTGTAAAAAGCGTATTGGAACATCTGGTTTCCAAGTCCGCTGGTAAAACGCTGTATATACATAATTTACGTCATTTCTCTCATTCGCGGTCTGCCGAGCTTTACATGGAGCCAGTATTTAAGGCAGGGGAAGAACATCTTCCCCGTGTCCCCTGAGGGATGCTTAAGAAATACGGAAAGCGCCGTCTTAAACTCTCTGTCGGCCCTCTTTAAGGCCATGGGAGAGAGTCCCGCATTTTCCTCTACCCATTCCATCATCTTCCTCTTAAGGCTGCACTCCTCCACCATGTAATTCCTTCTCAATTTCCGGGAATTCCAGCTTTCGCCGCCTTCCTTTTCCACGTAGCGGTGAGCCACCATTATATCATCAAAGCGGAATATCTTTCCCTGAAGAAGGATAAAGGTAAAGATCACCCCGTCATCAATGAAATCATGAGCGCGGTAGAGAATGGTATAATCCATTTTTCCGTTGTGAAAAAAATTCCTGCAGACATTACCCGCGGTCTGTCCGGGCCAGGGCCCCGCCGCCTGCCAGTCCTTAAAGCTGTAGTCCCCGCTCCAGCCGTAAAGAGTGCTCTGTCTCTCGTTCACAATGGGCTCACTCTTCTCTCCGATCAGACGGAAGGAACAGGTAGTCCCCATATATTCCCTGTGGTTCTCGAGAAAGTCCACCTGCTTTTGAAGCTTCCCGGGATCCGTCCAGAAATCATCCCCCTCGATAAAAGCCAGATATTCTCCCTGTGCCTCCATAATGGTCCGGTATACATTAAGAGTCACCCGGCCCAGATTTTTTTCCCTGAAGAGCAGCTTCATCCGCCCCGGGTATTTAGCGTCATATTCCCGCAAAACATCCCTGGTGCCGTCGGTACTGCAGTCCTCCCCCACCACTATCTCAAAATCAAAATCCGTTTCCTGCATGAAAATGCCGTCGAGACATTCCCTGAGATAGGGCTCATGATTATAGGTAATTAGTATCACTGATAATTTCAAGACGGAAACAGCTCCTTTTTATCCACGGGAGAGACCCTGCCCTTTTCAACCCTGTAGATATACTCGCAATTCCTTATGGTGGTGAGACGGTGGGCGATTATGAGAAGGGTCTTCTTTCCCTGAAGTCTGTCTATAGCTTCCATTACCGCAGTCTCGGTTTCGGAATCCAGGGCACTGGTGGCCTCGTCCAACACAAGTATCTCGGGATCCCCGTAAAGAGCCCGGGCTATGCCTATCCTCTGCCTCTGTCCGCCCGACAGCCTGACACCTCTCTCTCCCACTTCGGTATCAAGTCCCTCCGGCAGGCTCTCCACAAAGGTCTTAAGCTGGGCCTCATCCAATGCCGCCCAGACCTTTTCATCATCTATCTCATCATCGTCTATTCCGAAAGCCACGTTTTTCCTGATACTCTCATCCGCAAGGAAAATGGCCTGGGGGATATAGGCCAGCTTCCCGGCCCACTTGTAGGGATACTCGTGGACATTCATGCTGCCATATAATACCCGTCCCTTTTCGGGAAAGAGGATACCGAGTATAACATCCGCCATGGTGGACTTTCCCGCTCCGCTCTCTCCTATCAATCCGACGGAGCTGCCAAGGGGGATCTCAAAACTGACCCCGTCCAGAACATCCCTGTCGGTCTTCGGATATCTGTAGGACAGCTTATCGATCTTTATGGCGGAAGGATTATCGCTGTACTGAGCTCCGTCATCCAGATCCGATATCACCACCCCTTCCATATCCTCGGTCTCCTTAAGGTCCCTGTAAATAAGGTCGATGGAGGGCTTCAGGAAGGTGATGTTATTCAGGTAATTACTGATCTTCCCCACAGAGGGCAGCAGCTTAAAGGCCGCCACCGCGAAGGAAGCCAGCACCGGCAGAAGTGTATTCAGATCCGTGCCGGTCTTCAGCCTGAAAATAAGCACCAGCATGATGGCCGCCACAGTAATGGTCTCAATGATGTATCTGGGAATGGTGCCAAAGAAATTTGTATTGATAAGAGCTGTCATCTTTTTCCTGCCGCAATGTACAAAGCTGTCCACAAAGTACTTCTCCCTGTGTAGTATCTTTATGTCCTTAACGGCCCCCAGAGCCTGGTTTATGGCCTGATGCATCCTTCCGTCATATTCCTGATTCATCCTGCCGTAACCATGTACCTTCTTCTTTGTCATGATGCGGAATACCGCCATGCAAAGAAGCAGGAGTCCCGCCACCGTACAGGACATAAGGGGATCGCTAAGAAGAAGATAGGTCACGAGTAGCAGGGATAAAAGGATCTCGCTCAGCACATTAAGGAACGAGAGTATGAGCTGGAAAAGTCTGTCCGTATCCAGCATGATATTCCTTATCATATCCGAGGTATTGTGGTCCAGATGATAGGTATAGGGCTTCTTAAGATAGCAGTCGATAAGCCTCCCGGCCACCTTAAGCTGATTATTATAGATAAAGGAATACTGGAAATAGTACATAACCGAGAGATAGAGATTTTTAAGAAAATACAGGACTATGATCACTATCACGAGAAAGATAAAGAAGTCCTGAACGCTCTTCATCCCAAGGGAACGGTAAAGCAGGGCGATAAATCCCTCTCCCTCCACCACATCCGGGGTGGAGATAAGCTGGATAAGGGGCATGATAAGAGAGACCCCGAGGAGCTCCAGGGCCGCGCCGAAAAAGATGCAGACCATGAGCAGGGCCATAAGCCGCTTCTGGGAAGCATTAAAAATGTAATTTAATTTATTTAATATATCTTTCAAAGAACCGGTCTCCGATAAGTTTCATCATCTTTTTTCTGTTCATTCCGGGATAAAAATACCTTTCAAGCTTCGCTCCTGTCTTTTCCTTAACCTTCCTTACCCTGGAGGGATCGTAGAGAAAAAGGTCATCTCCCGGCACACGGAAAAGAAGGTTGCTGTCGAAAGGCCTTAAATTAAGGCCAAAGCTCTTCATTATCTCAAAGGGCAGCATCTCCGCAGAATAGAAAGGTCCGCTCTTTAAGGCTCCGTCCCGCCTTTTTAAGCCGTACAGATCCGCCTGAAATGGCAGTCCCTCATTTTCAAAATAGGCGTCGTATCTGGCCCCCGACTGCTCGGGAAACGAAAAGCAATAATCCCTGTTCCTGCCGAGACTTAAGGGCACCTGAAGGTCAGTCACCGCCTCCTTTGAATGCTCCCCCTCGTCGAAGAAATTGGTGGTATGGGAAACCCTTGGATAGAACCAGGTCTTCTTTTCTTCTATCACATACTTAAGGGCG
>CADBTX010000287.1 GCA_902797705.1 uncultured Lachnospiraceae bacterium
ATCCCCATCTTCTTATACATGGTGTTCGTTATATTATTTAAGAAATTCAGTTCCTCCCCGCTGAGATCCGGCAGTATCTGGCGGTAGAACTCCTCCAGGAACTGCAGGTGGGAGGCAAAACTGTTGGCTGCGGCCTTTTTGTCCGCTTCCACGCTGTCCTCTTCATCATCGGAAAGGGTGGTGATGATCTGGAAGGGATTCAGTCGTCCCTCCGTCGCGGTTCCCACGTCTATCACCTTGCCGTCCAGTTCCTTGGCCATCTTCGTATACTCGTTCTCCGGGTCAAGGATGAATATCTTTGAATCCTCCGCTGCAAGCTGTGAAAGAATGGTCTTTGTGGCATAGGATTTACCGGAACCGGACTTACCGATTATAACGGTATTTGAATTTACTCTCTCGGAATCCCTTCTGAAGAAATTGATAAATACGGGGATACCTGAGGAGCGTCCTATGAAGATACCGCCCTCATCCTGAAGGTTTTTATAAACGAAGGGGAATATGGCGGCGATACTTCCGGAATGTATACCCCTTTCATAGCGTGAGAATGCGTCTCTGGCAGAAAGAGAAGCCGAAGAATAGGCTTCAAACTGCTGTAAGAACATATCAGTGGTCCTGAAGCCCTCTTCCGAAAGCTTCTGCCTGACCTCCTTTTTGATGGAGGAAAGTTCCTTCTTTGCCTTGGCGGTCATGAGGCCGTTCCTCTCAGCCTCGGACAGGGCATAATCATTAACCTGAAGAAATCCGTTCACGTTAAAGAGCATCTCATTCTCGCCCTGAAGTGAACGGAGAACCTCCGCAAGAGCCTGGATCTGTGTATCGATATCAATGATACGGCTGGCCCTTCCCGTAGTATTCATCTGATCCCTGAGTTCCTCTAAGGATCTGTCGATCTGCCTGGTGGCTCTGCCTCTTTCCACGCTCTTAAGCTTAAATACCACCTTGGTCCCCACGGTGTTGAACATCTGGGCACCCCAGGCATTTCCCACCAGCACCGGGTAATCCCTTATGCGAAGATGGTGGGTTATGAGCTTGTCATACTGAACCGTCCTTGGAGCAAACCTTATGACATCCGGAAGTATCCAGTCCATATACTCATTTTTGGAAAGACTGTCCGCCTCCCTTTCGTCAAACTCCATTCCGTAATTGTATTTCAGGAACACAGCCAGCTCCTTCCCTTCAAGCTGTCTGCACTCCATGCCGTTAACCCTGAAATCTTCAATAAGCTGATCCGCCTGGGCCTGGATGATATTTCTGTCCTTATAGAGGAACATGATATAGTGGAAGGGGACATAGACCTTATCCTTATAATTAATGTCCTCCAGGGTCTTTATCCGCTCTTCGATTATCTCCACCCTGTCCAAAAGCTCTTCCTTTGAAAGAAGGCCGTTCATAAAGGCTTCCTTCAGCTCATTGAGCCGCATGTTCTCGTTTTTTATAAAACTGTCATAAAGTACCGGCCTGTCCAGCTTAACGAGATTTATGGTCTCATCCAGTACCGCCGTACGTAAGACGCCGCCAAAGACCCTGTCTATCATGGCATCCTGCCGGGATTCCGTGAAAAAGCGGAACTCCGTGGAGGGAATGTTTACCACAGTAGCAGCATACTCATCTCCGTATTCTATAAAGCGCCCGTCTATTCCGGTAAAGGGAGTGATATCCTCAACGGAAAGTCTCTTCCCTCCTGTGACCATATTCCTTATATTATCAAAGAGCTTAAATATGCCCTTTGGCTTATCATTTTCCTCTTCCCCGGCATCCTCTTCTTCATCCATAAGCTTTTTTGAACGCTTTTTGAAAACCCTGGGTCTCCCGAGGTAGGTCATGCCGAAAAGAGCCACCAGATATCCCTTGTCATCCTCTACTGGAAATACAAGTGCGACTGTAAGTATGGTGGCAACCGCCGCCATGATAAAACGTCCGGGCAGGTTTGATACGGCAAGGCTTATCACCAGCATTGCGCCCACCGCTCCCACGATGACATCTATTACCTCGATGCCCCGGAAAAGCTCCATTCTGACATTTGTTCTCTTAGGTATTACTCTCATCTATTATCCGATATTGCTCCCTTATATTCCGGTTAGAATTTATTACCGCCATTTCCTCCCAGCTTGTTTCCTCCTGCGGGATTATTATTTCCCACGCCGAGAAGGTTGTTCATATCCCGGGCATTGCCCTGGCCCGCGCCATTTGCAAGAGCTTTGGCATCCTGGACGGCTTTATTATTATTATTTACTCCTATGGCTCCGGCTGGAGGATTTACCGGAACCCCGCCGTTATACTGGTTATCGTTACCCTTTCCGCCTCCGCCGGAAGATTTCCTGCCGGAGAACATATTCTTCACGCTGCCTCCAACTGCGCTTGCAGCCCTGGAGGTTCCGTATGCTGCAGCCGCAGCGCCGCTTGAAAGCACGTTCCCTGCGAGACCGCCGTAGGACATCAGTAGCTTGCCCATTCTCTTTCCCTGGAAGGATGCCACCATACCGCCGTATCTCGCTCCGATGGCAGCCTCTTCCTGTTCGGTCCTGGCTGCAGTCTGACTTAAGATACTGGTAACAAGAGGTCCTATCGCCCTTATTCCCATGGCTCCTCCCGCAAGGAACAGAAGCTTTATCAGGTAATTCTGCACCGTAGCGCCGTTAGATCCCGGTTTCACGAAGGAGATGGTATTGGAAAACAGCATGCCGGCCACCAGAAGATAGAGCCGCATCGCCACCACCATTCCGTAGCCTCCAAAGAGTTTTCCAAGGAACAGACTGGACCATGACTTAAAGTGCTCTCCGTCATCCAGGGGCATCATGGCGATAAAGAAGGGCTCGGTGATAAGCAGCACTATAACCTCAAATATCCTGCAGATAAATATGAACAGCACCATTCCAAGAACGATATTAAAATATATCCCCAGGCCTATGCCTATGACATAGTCTATACCCCTGAATGTGAAGGTGTTCTTTACCCTGAAGGGGTTTGCATAGGCAGGCATGTCTTCCGAGTCGCTGATCAGATAGAATTCCTTACGGTATTTGTCCATAACGCCGAAGTCATCCGGCTTTGTACCGGTGTAACTGGCGTTATAGTTTTTAGCCTCGGGATGCTTATCCGTATCGATGGCGTCAAGGGATGCCACAGTGAATATGGTCCTGGCAACGGTGGTCTTTCCCTTTCCTGCAGCAAAGGCATCATCGATGGTATTTAATATGGCCCCGGAAAGCGAGAGCATGAATGTCGCTATAAGGGGAACAAGGATAAAATACAGCATTGCCTTTGCTGTCTGACGGAGTACGTGGCTCACGGGCTTGGACTGTCTTCCGTCCATTTCCATCATGGACTTTACCGTGGCGAGGATGGCACAGAAAATGCATAATACCATTCCGACTCCAATCATGGCGGCCATCATCCTCTTGATGGAAGGTTCCGCAAAGAGAGCCGACAAAAGAGTCATGGGCTTGTATGTGCCGTTCGTCATCCTGTAAACGGGACTGATCCCGGATACAACGTCAAAGCAGTCCTCTATGCAGTCAAGGACCAGAAGAACTGTAGTCTGAAATGCGTAGAACCTTGCAAAGATTATCTCAAGGATACCGTTTAATACGGTCTTTGCAAATTTCTCCAGTGCATCCACGATAAGATTGTTCCATGTATCACTGATCCATGTGGCAGCCTGTGATACAGCGTCACTTATCTTATACCAGATATTCTGTTTTACAAAGTTGGATACCTTATCGCAGATATCGTCAAACCAGTTTAACTGTACTGTAAGCATAAACTGTCCCTCTTATCATGAATCGTTTCCCGAATTCCCGCTGTTTCCGCCTCCACCGCCGGAAATCGCTCCCGCAGCCGCGCTGGCGCCTCCGGTGCCTATTGCCATTGCCGCTCCCGCAGCCTGTTTGGTCCTTCTGGCAGCTGCCGCCATAAAATCGCCTCTTCTCATAAGCATGGCCACGTAGGGATCCATTACTTCCATCATCAGATACTGACTGCGCCAGGATGCAAAGGCTCCTCCCAGCAATATCATGATCTTCAGTACAAAGCCCACGCAGGCGTGGTAAGTATCACGGAGCATTCCGGATATCGTGCCCCCGGACCAGTTCCAGAAATATACCACCGATTCCGCAGAAAAATTGCCCTGAACAGGCCATAGGACTATATCGGAATTAGAAAGAGTAAGGGCCGGGACTATGGCCAGATACACCCTCATTGTCAGCATGGGGCCGAAGGAAGCCAGGGCATATCCCGCGAACATATTCTTCCATTTCTTGAATTTTTCACCGTCGTCAAAGGGCATGGTGGCCACGAACCAGGGGCTTACCATAAAGAGCACCAGGAGCGCGAATATCCTTATTACGCTCTGGATAAGACAGCCCATAAGTATCACTATCATGAAGAGAGCGATAATATAATTCAGTAAATAATTCAGTTCCCTGTAATTCACATAATCAATGGCGTCGGAACGCAGGAAATTCTGCCCTTTGGAATAAAAGGCCCTGGCGCTGGAATATTTGAACTCATCTCCGACCCCCACCGCATACAGGGCGTCACAGACCCTTGTATTGTCCTGAGCCACCTCAATAACGGAATAGGTCACAACGGAAGAAAGCTTTATGACCATAAGGCAGGCAAGGGGGATAAGGAAAAAGGTGATACAGGCCTTAAATGCGAGACGCAGCACCTCTGTCACGGGACGCTTGTTGTCCCAGAGAGAATCCCCCATGGAGCGGATCACAGCGAAAATGGTCACTATGAAGCAGAGAGCAAAAGCACCCAGCATTATATACCAGTAAACATTCATAACCGTGCTGTCAGAGAAAAGGATATCGAGAAAGCTCTGGTCCTCAAGGATATTGGCGTTTCCCGTGGTGGAAACATATTTTCCCCCATCCATCCTGTATACGCCCCTCACACCTGTGAAGATATCGAAGATCTGCTCAAGTATATATATGAATTTAAGGAGTGAAGTCCAGATACCGTAGATCGCTCTGTAAACGAATACAGAGACCATCTCTTCTATAAGCCCGTAAAAACCCGTAAGTGAAGCGTTGAACTTAAAGGAAAAACGGTTCAGGAAATATTTGTCTAATATTTCCTCAAGATCATCCAGGATACTTAATTGTACCGGGGTCATGCATTTTCCTCCTTTCCTGCTTTATTTTGTTCTCTACCTTATGGCGACTTTTTTCCTGATCCTTAATAGATAGAATATGAGTCCGCCGATAAGTCCCAGAGCTATAAGTATAGCTATGACAGCGCCTGCGTTTATCCTGTAGCTTACCCTGAAGGAGGCTGAGGAACTATTTCCGGCCTTGTCATAGGCTGTAAGGGTGTAGGATCCGGCCTCTGTGATCTCGGTCACTGTGCCCGTATCACTTACAAGTTCATCATTCCTGTACAGAGTACAGTGATCCACATCCCCTGTTTTATACGTGATAGTTGCGAGATTTGGCACCACGGATACGTCAAATAATGGCTGAAGGGTATCCCTTGACAGTATCACCTCTGTGCTTCCGTTTGCGGAATCCATGGTTATCTCATAATTTCCGTCGTTGATCAGCCGTACCGTATCGGGACTTAGGATGGCGCTCCCGCTCACATCCTCTCCCTCGTATCTAACGCTTCTGAAGGTCATGTTCTCAGGAGCATTGACTATTCCGAGATCGGACACAGGTGCGGTTATGACCCTGAAATGGAATACAGGGACATCATCGCCGTAGGCACTTTCAAACCCGTCTCCCGTTCCGGAGACAAATACGGTATAGCTGCCGTCATCCTTTATGTACTGCCCGGCCTTATAGTCCTCCATAAGGTCCCCGTTTTTATATACGGTGTAGTTCAGATTATCTGCCGCCTGTATCATAACGGGTTCATTGCTTATCATGCCGTTGGGCACATTGGTATAGAAATAGTCCTTTGTAAGAAGGGTATTCTTATAAAATCCTGTTCCGGGATCATATTCCCCGTTCATTCCGTTGGCTGCAAGGAAGGCTTCCTCCGGGGTTGTCCTTTCAGACGTCTCTTCCGGAGCTTCCTCGGGAACATCCCCGGATACTGTCGCCATATCAAAATCATAGTCATCGGGGCGGAGATCATCGGGAAGATAGTCTCCATCCTCCTCTCCGAAGAGAAGGGAGGCATTTCCGCTGACGGATCCGTTTCCGCTTACTGTTTCAGACTCCGGAACTCCCGGTATGGAAGTTAGGCCTTCCTCTCCTTCCACAGCCTCATAACCTGCCACTCCGGCCTCATACTGTATACGGAAGCGGAACTTTGCCTTGCTTATCTTCTGCTGCGAAAAGGGGACGCTCTCCTGATCTTCTCCCAGGACAAAAAGTGTAAGTACGTAGGAACCGGGCTCGGTGATGGGCTCTTCGGATCTGACACTCACGCTCTTACCGTCCTTCTTCATCCTTGCCGCCACTCCGTCAGGGATATCAAGGACCACTGCACGGTTCACAACGGAGCCGTTGGCCACATTTGTGAAAATGGAGACGTCATCATTCAAGCTCTCCTCGTAAACCCTGTAATTCTGATGGTAATACTCGGAAAGACCTCCGTCATCAACGGTGGGACCCTTTACCTCGCTCTCCATACCCTGCATTATCTGATCCTGCAGGGGGATCTGCTTCTGGTTTGAATTATTCCCGTTATTCGTGCCATTATTATTTACGTTCGTATTGCCGTTATTGGCACCGTTATTTGTACTGTTTCCGTAAATACGGCTCAGGGCCTCATATAATGACTGTCCGGCGTTATTGTTATTATTGTTGTTGTTATTATTGCTGTCGGTACTGCTGTTTTCACCGGAGCTTGTATTTTCATCCGCATATGCGACGCCTCCAAATGATAAAACATACGAACAGAGCATAAATGACAATGCTCCTGCTCCCAGTATCCTTTTTATGACTCTCTTGAACTTCAAAAACTAATCCCTCCGGATCAAATAGTATTTCCCCAAAAGCCCCGGTTCATCCGGCTGCCTGTATATTTCCCCCGGGAGGCGCTTCCACACCTCCGTTACTGTTAAAGTCATCCAGGAGTTCCCTGATGATATCCGCTGTGGAAGCATCTTCATCATCCGCTTCATCCTTTATGTCATCTCCTGTATTCTCCTCAGTATAAGTATCCTGAACCTCTTCTTCCGCATATTCCTGTTCAGAAGAAAGCTTTTCTCCCTCTTCAAGGCCCGGCTCATCAAGGATCAGGTAATTACGCTCCTCCAGATCATAGTAGATATCATCACCGAAAAAGGCATTTGCCCTTACTTCGCTTAAGTCCATCTGCCCTATCTCATAGAGAGGACATCTGTAGGAGGGTGTAAACTTTGTTTTAAGCGGGAAATTATTAAAGGTGACAACGATGGAATTACCCGTGCTCTTTGCGTTATTAAGCCTTGTGAGGTCAGAGGGGTAGATAAGAGGCCTCTGCTGCACCTGGCTCGATATATTGATATTTCCGGTCTGATCCTTTAATCCCTGGGATACGCTCTGGGTGCGGACCGTCATGTTTCCGCACATCTTTGAAAATTCCTCGCAGGTGGGAATGTCATTAGAACCGATGAAAAGCTTGATACCGCAGTTACCCTTTACGATATCAGCCACCGTCTCTCCGTATACATTCTTTAACTGCGCGAAGGACTGGACGATCATCTCAAACCAGATCTTTCTGGAACGTCCTACCGTGATCATCTTGTCGAATTTATCGATCTTTGGCATATTTCCGAATTCGTCCAGAAGGAAGAATACGTTTCTCGGAAGTGAAAGGTCTTCTCTGGAAGAAGCCACCTTGATAAGGGCCTTATAGATGCAGAGGATGAATACAGCCGCCAGAGCGTGTCTCGTATCCTTTTCATCAGGTATCTTTAAGAAAAGCGCCGTAGGCCTGTCCGCGAATTCCTCGGGCTTTATGTCTGTGGCGCTGGTCAGTGCGCAGAGACCCTCGTCATTGAACATGGAGAGCTTATCAAGAGCGATACTCATGTAGGATGACAGTGTCTGTGTCGCAGCGGCAAGGACCTGTCTCGAAAGACCGGCGGCCTTGGACAGCTTATCACGGCCTTCAAAGTAATCCTTAAGGGCCGCGTACTCATCGGAGGAATTTCCGAGAGCCTTATTTATGTTGTAGAAGCAGAACTTGTCCTTTGTCATCTCCAGCTTCGGATCCTCGGAATCCTCAAGCATGGCAAGGCAGACAGCCATGATTATGGATCTGGCACCTTTTTCCCACACCGGATCCTTTTCGTTCTCTATAGGGCAGAGAACAGAAACCAGGTCGTTTAAGTCCTCATAGCAGGCATCATAGAGCTTCTGCTTTTCGATCCTTATCTTATTCAGGAGTTCTTCACCGTCGGGCCAGGCCTCTCCTCTCCACTCGTACCAGGGCTCTCCTTCCTTAAATACAGCGTCCTTCCTTACGGGCGTTACATCGGGGCAATCCTCAACCCTGTCATCATGCTCGTATATACCCTCGCTGATATGCACATATTCCTGATAGGTATCATAAATGCTCCCCAGGGGGTTCCAGCGGAAGGAACTGTATGGGTCACGAAGATCCAGAACCATGCAGTTATAGCCGTTGTCGTGGAGAAGCTTTGAATGGAGCTGGAAAAGTTCTCCCTTAGGGTCTGTACATATCATGGAGGACCCGGCCTTGGCGCGGCCTAAGATCTGCACCACGGGATTTACGAAGGTGGTGGTCTTACCGGAACCGGTAGCACCGATAATGATACCGTGAGCCGGGGGAATGATATTTATATCCATATCCTTCTTTTTTGAATTATATACGGCAAAAAGCGGGATACCGTCCTTTTTCAGGTTGGAAAGCTCGGAGAACTGCGTCCTGGGAAAGAGCTCATCCCTCTCATCATCCTCCATCCAGCGGGAGTTTTCCAGGGCGCCCTCCACACGTTCAGCGTCCCCGTTAAGCATACGCCTCGATGCCCTTGCGGTACCGCCGTAACCGTAGACAAGGGTAAAGATATAGACTATGACGATCTCCACAAATCCGTACAGCAGAGAG
>CADBTX010000288.1 GCA_902797705.1 uncultured Lachnospiraceae bacterium
AGTTCATGCATCTATCTTATCGGGATGCTGTATCCCCTTCACAGCCCAAAGGAGGAAGGATACCGTCTAACCCTGCTCTTTGCGGAGGATCCGGAGGAAGAGATACTTATCCTTAAAGAATTCTGCAGGATAACAAAGGATACCGGTCTCTTTCCCATAACCTTTAACGGCAGGCGCTTTGACCTTCCCTTTATTAAAGAGCGCTGCAGGATACACGGAGTAGAAATACCGGATATCCTTGAATCCGGAGAAGATCTGGATATCTATGCAAGGATCAAGCCCTACCGCCGCTCCTTTTCCTTAAGTTCCCTGAATCAGAAATCCGTGGAACGGATGCTGGGGATCGAAAGAGAGGATAAATATACCGGAGGAGAGCTGATAAGCGTTTATCATGAGTATGTGAAGAGCAGGGATGATGAACTGCTCGATCTACTTATAACCCATAACAGGGAGGATGTGCTGGGAATGACGGAGATCCTTCCAGTCCTGTCCTATAGCGGGATATTTGAGCTGTCTCCGGAGACGGAGGATCCGGAGATAAGGGAGAGCTTCATCGAATCCCATGAGGGCTATGACGGAGAAACGGTAAGTGAGCTTATCATCGTATTCTCTCTGCCCTCTCCCGTTCCGAAGCCCCATCTTTTCCACAATATGAGGCTCTTTCTCGAAACAAGGGATGACCTCGGGACCTTAAGGATCCCCCTTTTCAAAGGTGAATTAAAGCATTTCTTTTCGAATTACAGGGACTATTTCTATATCCCTTCAGAAGACAGGGCTGTGTTAAAGGAGATAGCCGGTCTTATGAATAATACAGAAAAGGAAAGGGCAAAGGTCTCCAATTGCTATATCCGCACCTCCGGCCTCTTCCTGCCCCTTCCCCAGGACTTTACGGACAGCGGCTTCACGGTTTATAAAACAGACTACCGCAGCAGGACTTTATACGCCTACCTGAATGATGACATAAAAAAATCCCCGGCACTTAAAGAATATCTTCTTCAAGTGCTGGGGAAATGCTTCATATAGCGGTTGCTTCAAATTACGGTTGTGCTCGAGCTTGAGGCTCTCGCACAATCCCTTCGGGACACGTTTTCCTTCAGAAAACGTGCCAGGTCGCTACAGAATTCTCTGATGAGAATTCCTACGCTCAGACTTTTTCGTAGAAGAATGAATTTCTTCTTTCGTAGCCCATTTCCTTATAGTTCATGATCTGCTCCGTGCTTCCGATAAAGAGGATGCCGCCCTTTTTAAGGGATGCCGCGAATTTCCGGAATACCTCATCCTTCGCTTCCTCGGTGAAATAAATCAGCACGTTTCTGCAGACTATAAGATCCTGCATCGTGGGATAGGTATCCTTTAAGAGGTTATGCTCCTTAAATTCAACCTGTTTCTTGATCTCGTCATGTATCTGGAATGAGGGACCCACCTTGTCGAAATACTTACTCTTCATCTCAGCGGGAACACCTGCCAGTGACTTTGCATTATACAGTCCCACCTTAGCCTTTGCCATGACGGTCTTATCCAGATCGGTAGCATTGATCTTGATCTGGTTCAGAGGGAGATGCTTTGAAAAAGCCATTACCAGCGAATAGGGCTCATCTCCGGTGGAACAGGCCGCGCTCCAGATCTTCAGGTTCTTCCCGAATTTCTTTATGAGCTCGGGAATGAATTCCTTATCCATAAGCTCCCACTGGTCGGGATTTCTGTAGAACTCCGAAACGTTTATGGTGATGTAGTTAACGAACTCATCAAAAAGCTTCGAATCCTTCTTCAGCCCGTCGGCGTAGGAGGGATAATCCTTGAACTTGTTCCTCTCGATAAGGGTATCTATACGCCGTCTCATCTGCTTTTCCTTATAAGCAGAAAGATCTATCTTTGTAAGAGCAAAAATGGCCTTCTTAAACTGTTCATAATCGCCTGATACCATGCATAACCCCCTATAATCCGAAATGTGACTATTATCACTCCTCTTCGGCTGCTTCTTCTGTAACCTCTGCCTCGTCCTCTGCAGGACCGGAAAGAGCCTTGATGGAGAGTGATATCTTATGGTCAGCTTCGTTGAAATCAACTACCTTGGCCTCAACCTCCTGACCACTCTTTAATACGTCAGAGGGCTTTTCCACATGATCCCTTGAGATCTGTGAAACATGGAGAAGGGCGTCAATGCCGGGCTCCAGCTCTACAAATGCACCGAAGTCGGTCATACGGGCAACCTTGCCCTTTACGACGGTGCCGACAGCATACTTCTCAGCAGCATCGATCCAGGGATTCTCATCCGGGAACTTAAGGGAAAGGGCAATCTTTGTACCCTGTATATCCTTTATGAATACCCTTAAGGTCTCTCCTACCTTAAACACCTTCTTGGGGCTCTCAACATGTCCCCAGGACATTTCTGAAATATGCAGGAGTCCGTCGATATCTCCGAGGTCAACAAAAGCACCGAAATCAGTTACATTCTTAACCTGACCTTCGATGATGTCTCCAACGTGAAGCTTCTCCAGAAGCTCCTTCTGTCTCTCGGCCATTCTGGAAACAAGCAGGCACTTTCTGTCACCGATGACCCTTCTTCTCCTGGGATTGAACTCGGTGATCATGAACTCGATCTCCTGACCGTTGTATTTGTTGAGATCCTTCTCGTAGGTGTCTGAAACGAGAGAAGCGGGGATGAATACCCTTGCGCCCTCGTAAACAACGGAAAGTCCGCCGTCCAGAACCTTCACAACCTTGGCTGTGAGCACCTCTTTATTGTTGAAAGCCTCTTCCAGCTTCTTATTTCCTCTGTCTGCGGCCAGTCTCTTGTAGGTAAGAAGAACCTGCTCGTCTCCTGCCTTACCCTTAAGGACCTTTGCCTCCATCTCGTCGCCTTCTTTAACAACAGTGGTGAGATCCAGAGAATTATCGTTAGAGTACTCACTCCTTGTGATGATACCGTCTCCCTTAGCCCCGATATTGAGCACAATCTCGTCAGGCTTAACGGTAATAACCTTTCCCTTTACAATTTCTCCCGGTCTGATGTTTGAATCGTGTTCCAGCGACTCATTAAACAACTGTTCAAAAGTCTGTTCCTCTGACATGTTTTTGAACCTCCTCAATAATATAATTCGGGGTGGACGCCCCAGCTGTGATACCTACACAGTTTACATCTTTAAGAGAGTCAATATCCAAGTCATCCACCGTCTGAATGAACCTAGTGTCAGCACATCGTTCAGAACAGATCTCGTACAACTTCCTCGTGTTGGAGCTGTGTCTTCCTCCTATCACGATCATGGCATCCGCAAGGGATGCAATCTCTAAAGCTTCAGTCTGCCTCTGCTCAGTTGCATTGCAGATTGTATTCACAGTATGGACATCATAACATTTTTTATTTAGTATTTCAACAATATTATTGAATTTACGTAAATTAAAGGTTGTCTGTGCCACGATACACTTGGATCTGCCTGTGCTGTCCACGTATGAATCCGCCTCAGCCTCTGATCTTATGCAGCTTACGGCACTTCCGGAAAAGCTGATTATCCCCACCACTTCCGGGTGGTCCTTATCACCTATGATGATTATCTCCCTGCCCTTTTCGCTCTCTTCCGACACTGTTTTATGGATCTTCAGCACAAAGGGACAGGTGGCGTCCACGGTCTTCACGTTTTCCTTTTTTTCAAGGATCTCGTAGATCTCCCTGGGAACGCCGTGGGACCTTATAATAACGGTGCCCTCATTTATGGCGCGGAGCTCTTCCTCGTTTCTTATGACCTTTACGCCCTTTTCTTCAAGATCCCGTACCACCTCGTCATTGTGGATTATCTCTCCGTAGGTGTAGATCCTGCCGCCCTTTTCTATCTCCTCATACACCGTATCCACGGCTCTTTTTACGCCGAAGCAGAATCCGGCGGATTCAGCCTTGATGATCTTCAATGTTCTGCCCTTTCCTTACCAGTCCACAAGGGAAATGATCTTATCCGCCACCTCTTTTATGCTCATGTCCGAGGTGTCAAGGAGAACGGAATCAGGGGCCTGTACCAGGGGCGACTCCGCCCTTGTCATATCCATCCTGTCCCTCTCCTTTATATCCTTCTCTATCTCCATAAGATCGGCCTTCATGCCCTTTTCAAGGAGCTCGTCAAATCTCCTTCTGGCCCTCACCTTGGTGCTGGCGGTAAGGAAGATCTTCAGCCTGGCGTTTGGCAGCACCTTCGTCCCTATATCCCTTCCGTCCATCACGACGCTCTCGGTTATGGCCAGTTCCTGCTGCAGGGACACCAGTTTTTTCCTTACCTCAGGCACAGCCGAGGTTTTGGAAGCAGCTATACTGACCTCCTCCGTACGGATCAGGTCATTTACGTTCTCTCCGTTTAAGAATACGCACTGTACCCCGTCCTGATACTTTATGGTGATCTCCGCCCCCTGGCATTTTCCGGCGATGGCATCCCTGTCTTCCAGGTCCACCTTATTCCTTAGCATGTAGAGAGCCATGGCCCTGTACATGGCGCCTGTATCCACATAGATCATGTTCTTTTCTTTTGCAACAAGCTTCGCGATGGTGCTCTTGCCCGCTCCCGCAGGTCCGTCTATCGCAATATCAAATCCGGACATATCCACACTTCCTTTCCATAAGATCTCTCTAAACTCCAATATGTTCCGCTGCAGCATGGGCCGTTGACCAGGCGATCTGCAGATTGAATCCTCCCGTAAGCGAATCCACGTCTATTACTTCACCTATAAAATATAATCCCTTCACCTTCTTTGATTCCATAGAGCCGGGATCCAGGTCCTTTACCGACACTCCGCCCTTTGTAACCACCGCTTCCTCAAATCCCCTTAAACCGCTTATGTTCACCTTAAGATCCTTTATCAGCGAAAGGAAAGCCCTTCTCTCCTCCCTTGTGATCCCGGAACACTTCTTTTCCGGGGCTATGCCGGAACGGCTTATCATTACCGGTATCAGCTTCGAAGGGAACAGGGATCCGAGACTGTTCTTAAATTCCTTATGGATATTATCCTCAAATACCCTGATAAGGCGTTTATCCAGTTCCTCGGGGCTAAGAGCGCTCTTCAGGTCTATATGCAGCACCTCTGTTTTTTCAAAATACGAGGGCGGTATCGATGCCGAGGCCGTGAGGATCAGGGGACCGCTGACTCCGAAATGGGTGAAGAGCATCTCTCCGAAGCCGGAATATATCTTCTTTTTCCCCCGGTAAAAGGAAGCCCCCACGTTCCTCAGGGGCAGGCCCTGAAGAGAAAGAATGTCTTTGTCCCCGGAGTTTAAGGGCACCAGCGAGGGGCTGAGAGACGTAACCTCCATTCCCGCAGAAACAGCGAATTTATAGCCGTCTCCCGTGGATCCGTTAGAGGGATAGGACTTTCCTCCGGTGGCAACGATAACCCTTTCGGCAAAGAGCTTCGTCCCGTCAGACAGCATCACTCCCTTTATTTTCGGGTTTTCCCCGCCGTTAACTAGGATCCTTGACACCGTGGTATTGAGAAGGATCTCCCCGCCTTCATCCCTTATGCCCCTTTCAAGGGCACGTATCACATCCGAAGAATGATCCGATCCCGGGAAAACCCGGTTTCCTCTCTCCACTTTGGTCACGAGTTTCAGGGAATTAAAAAAATCCACTGTATCATAGGCCGAAAAACCATAAAGGGCCGAATACATGAATTTTCTGTTTGTCTGTATATTGGCAAGGTGCTCCTCCACATCGGAAAAATTGGTGATATTACACCTTCCCTTTCCCGTGATAAAGAGCTTCTTCCCGCACTTTTCGTTTTTTTCGATAAGGGTAACGGATCTATTCTTTCTTAAGAGGCAAAGGGCACACATCATTCCCGCGGCCCCGGCTCCGATAACGATAACGTCACTCATGTATCAGCTTTTCCCGTACTTTGTGACCGGATACTCCCGGATCTTGTTTTCATCTATGAAATTGATCTCGTCGGAATTATAGACCTGATACTCTTCCCAGGTGTCTTCCAAGAGCTTCATGTGCTCCACCACCTCGTCTGTCTTCTTCATGGAAAGCTCCACAACAAGGGCGTTTATAAGCGACAGCGGAGCCACCAGGGAATCCACAAGAGAGATATTGTCGCTCTTCGCCAGAAGATTGCAGGAAGAATAAAGTGTCATGGGGGAACGGTTGCTGTCCGTAATGGATATAAGATGGGCATTTCTGGAATTCGCGAACTCCAGAGCCTTTATGGTACGCATGGAATAACGCGGAAAATCGATGCCGATAAGGACATCGTTCTCATTGATCCTTATGATCTGTTCAAAAACCTCTGTAAGGCTGTTGGTGGAAACAAGATGGACCTTTCCAAACATGACGTTCAGATAAAACGACAGGAAACCCGCCAGGGGTGCGCATCCTCTAATGCCGATAACATAGATGTTCTCGGCGTTTATTATGGTGTCAACGGCCATTTCAAAGGCCCTGGTATCGACCTTTGACATGGTATCCGATATCCTGTCGATGTCGGATTGGAGAACGGAATTGATGATCTCGGAATCGCTGCTGTTTCCGTAGGCCTCCCCCATCCTGTCAATGCGGTTCAGCTTATGCCTCACCACATCGGAAAGGGCGTCCTGAAATTCGGGGAATCCGTCAAAGCCCACGGCGGAAGCAAACCTCACAACCGTGGATTCGCTGACGCCCACTCTTTTCCCAAGCTTTGCGGCAGTAAGAAAAGCCGCCTCATCCGTATTTTCGGTGATAAACCGGACTAAAGCCTTCTGGCCCTTGGATAATCTGGGGAAATCTTCGTTTAAATGAGCGATGAGACCTTTTTTATTCTCCATAGATCTTTCCAAACATATCCTCCAGAAGACCTACCGTTTCCTTTTCGGAAATATCGAACTCATTTCTTATCATCATGCAGGCGGTGCCGTGGATCACAAGCCATATCTTCATGAATACGGACTCATAATCCCTGGGCTCAAGGCCCTTGATCCTCTTAAGTTCGTTTATGACATAATTCTTTGAACCGCCGTTCACGAGATCATAGCTGCTCTTCCCCAGCGCATTGTCCGTGAGAAAAAGAAGCTTGAAAAGATTTGCTTCGTTCTTTGCAAAAGAAATATAAGTCATACCGAAATTTACAAAGGGCATAACCGAAAAATTACTGTCCAGTTCAAAATAGCCCCCGAAGTATTCGGCGCACTTCAAAAAAAGATCATTTTCCATCTCGCCCATGTTCCTGTAGATCCTGAATATGGGCTGTGTGCTGCAGCCGGCCTTCACTGCGAGATGCCTTGCGGATAATTCTTCTCTCCCCTGTTCTCTCACAAGATCAAACGCTGCATCAATGAGCATTTCCCTTGTAACGCTCTGTTTCCTTGGCATAATACCCTCCCGATATTATTACCCCGGTCACCTTGATGAAAGCCGTTTTTAACAAAATAGCCGCATCCGGTGACCGGAATAATGTTTTAAAAATCCACCCTCATATTTTGGATTTTTAATATGTGAAAACAACTGATATTTTATAATATGTTGCGGTCAATATCAAGTGTTTTTTACATAATCCGTAAAAAAAACGTAAAAAACTCTTAAAGTAAATGATCGTTACCGCCTAAATAGCCAAAAAGCACTCTCCCGAAATCAGGAGAGTGCTTTTTTATTCCCGTATAAGTTCATCAAACGGGATAAGCGCCGTTCTCCTTATCTGCCTTGGCAAGGTCCACGCCCTCCTGCTGGGCCTTTCTGTACTTGAAGAAGTCCATTGCGACCTGAGGGAACAGAGCGTAGGACAGCACATCCTCGTCCTGCTGGATCCACTGCTTGATCTCCTCCCTGTATCCGGGAAGCTGGGGTTCAAGATGATCCGCAGGCCTGTCTGTGATAGGGGTCTCTCCGGGTATGATCTTTGCCACAACCTCGGGATTCATGGGCTTAACGGTCTGTCCGTACATACCCCTGCAGAGATCCTTTGTCTGGCCTGTAGAAACCTTATATCTCTCACCCATGAGCACGTTCATAACAGCCTGGGTACCAACGATCTGGGAAGAAGGAGTTACAAGAGGGGGCTCACCCAGATCCTTACGTACTCTGGGAACTTCCTCAAGAACCTCCGTAAGCTTATCTTCCTTACCCTGCTCTCCCAGCTGCTTGATCATATTTGAAAGCATTCCGCCGGGAACC
>CADBTX010000289.1 GCA_902797705.1 uncultured Lachnospiraceae bacterium
AAGCTTATAAAGCATGATGTCATAAGGGACAATAACCTTCGTTACACCCCGGGGCTCATCAAAGGGCAGGATACGGTTTTTATCCTTTCACTTCTGGATCACTGCAGCAGTTTTTCCTATCTTTCCTATCTCGGGTATCATTACAGGATATCCGGGAGCTCCGTCAGCAGGCGCTATAATCCGGACATTGTTTCCATCATGGAAAAGACCATGAACGCCTACCGGGAGTTTGTTGAAAAGCGGGGTAAGGGGCAGGAATTTAAGGATGCAGTGAACAGGAAATATCTGAATATTCTGCTGGGAGAGTACCTGGAGCTCTTCTTCCTCCATCCCGATGCAGGGGAAGACACAGGTAAGCGGCGAAGGGACTATGCCCTGCTTTCGGAGCGGGAGCCCTACAGAACTGTGATAAAAGAGGCCAAAACCCCGGGGATGGGCTTTTTTATGAAGAATGAAACGAAGTTCCTTAAGGAAAAGAAGTACAAAAGTCTGTTCCTGTTAAAGAAGGCAGAGCTTACGATAAGAAATATAGTCATACATAAATTTGGCTAAGGAGCAGATAAACATCAGGATGAGATCTTCGAGATCACATCCGTTAAGTAAACTGTGGCATTATGTCTGTACTTTTTATTGATATGCTCCCAGTCATCGAAGTAATGGTCAGGCAGGATCCGGTGCGGATCCCCATCCTTCTCCGGATCAAAATACTTAAATCCCCTTTTTGAAATAAAGTCATTTAAGAATGTGCTGGCACTCAGGATCTCTTCCCGGAAGTCATCGGTTCTTTCAAAAAAATCAGATCTGTGAGGTGTTACCACAACGTAAAAATCAATATCGTTATCGCGGCAGTAGGTGCAGATATCCGCAAGGATACGTATCTTGTCTTTGTCCATCATGCCCGCGGGCAGGGGCAGCTCTTCCATGGCCGCGATATCCTTATCCAGCAGTTCTTCTTCCTCATCGCTGAGCTCTCCTGGCGCAGTTTCATAGAAGCTTTTTGTAAGATCATAGGCAAATTTGCTTCCCGGTTTTTTCCTCTTCACCAGCCTTTTATATCTCCGGTAAAGATTGTGGAGCATCTGGGGGAAACCCTGATAAACTTCGTCTTCCCAGGGTATCCAGATATTGATGGATCTTTCGGTATTTATCACGTCGGGGTCAAGGGACTTTTCGGCGCAGGAAATCAATCTGTTCATTATCTGACGGGATAAGGGTGCCGCGGAATTCACAACCCTGTCATACATATGATCCACCCAGTCGTAGTTTCCGGAATCTATGGTGTCGAGATCCATAAGGAGGACAGCCTTTTTCAGCTTCCGCTGGGAGGAAGCCATCTCGATATTCTTTAAGGATACCGGGAGGCTCTGGGAGGGAGTGCACATATTGAAAGCATGTTCTCCGGTCTGATCCGAATACTCTCCGGCATCAAGCATCTTTCCCACGGAATTTCCCACAAAGACCGTATCTATATCCATCTGCTCCGAGTATCTTGCAAGCATTCCCTCGGTTTCCTTACCGTTCAGCTCAAAGGCTGCATTAAAAAACTCTATAAAGAGAAAGAAAAGTACCAGGAACAATATGGCTTTTAAGGTTCTTTTTGCATATTTAGAAGGCTGCATACATAAAACCTCTGCTTTCCGGAGATGCGGCAAATGAATACAGTAAAAGTCCTGTTAATGCGAAGAAGAACAGCCATCTCACAAGGAAATTCCTGGAACAGATATATTTCAGGGGAGACCTGCCTCTTTCTTTGCATATGCTGTTTATCAAAAGGAGAAGGATGCAGATGGCTGCCGTAAAGACCGCCTCTGCGGAGGTAACCTGATCTTCAAACAGTCCCGCTATCATCCTTAGTCCGGATGCAGGCTCAAAGTGGGCGAAGGTGTTATAATAACAGCCGATACCCAATTTCACAGAGTTTATCACATCAAAGTATCCCGCAAATACCACTATCATAAAGGTGCGGAAGACCCGGAAGAAATGAAGGGGCTTTCCGTCTTCCCTTATGCCAAGGAACTTATTGAATCTCGCGGCAAAGGGGGCAAGGGCGTCACTTACTGCAATGATGACTCCGTTATAGAGTCCCCAGGCGAGATAGTGGTGTTCAGGACCGTGCCAGATACCCACCAGTGAAAAGACAAGCAGATTACTGATGCCGCCGGTAATGACCCTGCCGGCATAGTTTCCGTACCTTTTGCTTACGGCCTTTGTCATATTCATCACCGGTTTAGCCATGGCAAAGGGGTAGAATACGTAATCTTTCATCCAGGAGCCAAGGGTGATATGCCATCTCCGCCAGAATTCAGCGAGGGAAGAGGCAAAGTAGGGCTGTCTGAAATTCTCGCTCATTTTTACCCCGAAAAGAAGGGATACCCCCATTGCCATGCTGATGCCGCCGGAAAAATCCGCGTACTGTTCGATGGCATAGAGCAGGGCTCCGAAAAGGAGAAAGCTTCCGGGAAAAAGACCGGAATCATCATTCAGCGAGGCATTTACCATGGGGGCCAGAAGGTCGGCAATGGCGTATTTTTTTACTGCGCCAAATAAGAAGATATAAAAGGCGTATCTGAATTCCGGAGCAGTGAGACGGTAACTCTTATATAGATCATCCTTTATCAGGTCGTAACGGTTTATGGGCCCCTGTATCATGGCGGGAAACCAGCATAAAAAGAGGAGCAGTCTGGCAGGATTCTTCTCCGGCGCATATCTCTCACGGAATACGTCCACCATGTAGGAAACCGCCTGCAGGGTGTAATAGGATATACCGAGGGGCAGGGCGAAGGAAAAGCCGGCTGAAGGAAGAAGGTATTTCGCCAGTATAAGGAGCATGAGGTTAAAGATCACCACGGCAGCGGTGAAGGCCTTACGTATCCTTTTACGTTTTTTTCTGTCTGAAGGAGCACTGCGGGACATAAGCAGGGCGCCGCCCCAGATGCTTAAGGCCGAGCACAGGAGAAAGATTATTTTAACGCCGGAAATGTAGCCAAAAAAGACCACTCCGGCCAGAAGACGGACTGTCCATTGACGGCGGGGCAATAAGCGGCCTGCCAGCTCGTGAAGGCCGATAAATACCGTTATGAATATTAAAAACGCCACTGAATAAAAGGCCATAGTGATCTCCGCCTGCAGAAACTATCTTAAAGTATCTGTCAAGTATATCATATTTAAGAGGCAAAGGGGGGAGCCTTAATGGCTTCCCCGGAGAGCGGGATAGGCTGTCAGCGAAGCCGGCTGATGATGGTTCCTCCCTCTAAACCATGGCGGTTTAGTTGAATGGACATGGGATGTAGGGTATAATACGGAACTTGTAGGGTTCCGGTCCGTTTCCGACCGGAAAAACATCTGAGCGCGATTTCAGATAGCGGTTTGAAAGTCATTTATCAGCATACTTGCGGCAAGGTACATAGCATGAAAATTTACGAAGACATCGTTAATAAAAGATCAAAGCTTGCCCTGGTGGGGCTTGGATATGTGGGAATGCCGATAGCCGTGGCATTTTCCGCTCATGTGCCCACCATCGGCTTTGATATCAACAGCGAAAAGATCGAGAAATACAAGGCGGGAAAGGATCCCACAAATGAAGTGGGTGATGAAGGGGTAAAGAACTGCAGTGTGGAGTTCACCTCGGATGAAAAGCGGCTGAAGGAAGCCTCCTTTATCATAGTCGCGGTTCCAACCCCCGTTAATACCGATCACACCCCGGATCTTACTCCCGTTGAAGGCGCGAGCCACGTGGTTGGCAGGAATCTTCAAAAGGGAGCCATAGTGGTTTACGAGTCCACCGTATATCCGGGAGTCACCGAGGACATCTGTGTTCCTATCCTTGAGAAGGAATCGGGGCTTAGATGCGGTGTGGATTTCAAGGTTGGATATTCACCGGAGAGGATAAATCCGGGAGACAAGGTCCACAGGCTTGAGACCATCACAAAGATCGTTTCCGGTATGGACGATGAGTCTTTGAATGAGATCGCCGAAATGTACAGTCTGGTGGTGAAGGCCGGTGTCTACAGGGCAGAGACCATAAAGGTGGCTGAGGCCGCAAAGGTCATTGAGAACAGTCAGAGGGATATAAACATCGCCTTCATGAACGAGCTCTCCATGATCTTTAACAGGATGGGGATAGATACCCTCTCGGTACTTAAGGCTGCAGGCACAAAGTGGAACTTTCTTCCCTTTAAGCCGGGACTGGTGGGAGGCCACTGCATAGGAATAGACCCCTATTACTTAACCTATAAGGCAGAGGAACTTGGCTATCACAGCCAGATAATCCTCTCCGGCCGCCGTATCAATGATGATATGGGAAAATACGCGGCGGAATGCCTGGTGAAAAACCTGATAAAGGCCGAGATCTCCGTAAGAGGTGCCAGGGTTGCGATACTTGGTTTTACTTTTAAGGAGAACTGTCCTGATACCAGAAATACCAAGGTTATCGATATCGTTAAGGAACTCAGGGAATACGGCATAGATCCCGTGGTGGCTGATCCGGAGGCGGACAGCGCCGAGGCAAAATCTCTTTACGGCATAGATTTTGTAAAGACAGAGGATATAAAGGACTGCGACGCCGTGATCCTGGCGGTATGCCATAAGGCCTTTGAAGAAATGACGGAAGAAGATCTTTCTAAGATGTTCAAAAAGGGACAGAAGAAGGTACTTTCCGATATCAAGGGCATGCTGGACAGAAAAGAGTACGAAGAAAAAGGCTATCTGTACTGGAGACTTTGATCATGCCAAAGAGAATCAATATCTTATTTACGGGAGGGCTGGATTCCTCCTACACGATGATGTATTTTTCGCAGTTTCCCGTTGAGATACAGCCCTATTACCTCAAGGACAACAGGCCTTCCGAGTCATATGAATTAAAGGCCATTAATGACATCATCACGGATATAAGGAAAAATCCGCTCACAAAGGGAAATATCAGGGAACTTATCACAAAGCCCACCTACGCCATTAAGCCTGATAAAGAGATACAGAAGGCCTACCGCTATATGTTTAAGACAGCAGGTTTTGGGAAGCAATACGGCTTTATCGCAAGATTTGCAAGAGAAGAGGGTCTGGACGGTCTCTTTGTATCAGTCACCGTAGGGGGAGGTCACGGAAAGACTGCCCTTGAAAAAAACGGGGGCATTGAGGAAGTGCAGGACGAAGGAATGCGTTACTTCAGGCTGGATCCGAAAAGATCGGAGAAGAACCTGTACACCCTCTTTGAGCATGTGCTCCTGCCTCCTTCCTTTATCCATACAAAGGATGAGGAAATAGAGGAAATGAAAAAGATGGGCTATGAAGAGTCCGTTAAAAAAACCTGGTTCTGCTTCTGGCCCGTAAAGGGAGAGCCCTGCGGAACCTGTCCTCCCTGCCGTACCCTTCTGGATCAGGGCATGACCTGGCGCTTTACGAAGGATGGCATAAAGCGTTATGAGGAGGATAAGAAGGTTCCCGCCTGGAAACATAAGATAAGAGATATTAAGCTCACCTTATCCGATAAGTGGTATGAGTTTAAGATGCGAAATCGAAATTTTTGAGCGGATTACCTGCTTACTGAAAATGACGACGAGGATATCTTTTGGAAACTGTAAAAAATGACAGACCTCTGGTGACCTGTGTGATCACCAGTTATAAACGTGATAAGGAGACGGTGGGGCGGGCTCTTCAAAGTGTGCTTGATCAAACCTATTCTCCCATAGAGGTATTTATTATTGACGATAACAGGGGAGAGGGGGCGGAAGACTACTCCCGGGGACTTTCGGAGCTTGGGGAGTCTTCTGACCTTGTGGCTGTAATTAAGACCGAGGGAGGGCATGGTGCCCAGAGAGCCAGAAATACCGGGATCGGGCACTCGAACGGAAAGTATGTGGCTTTTCTTGACGATGACGATGAATGGCTTCCGGAGAAGCTTGAGAAACAGGTGCAGGCCCTTGAAGACAGGCCGGAATGTGCCATGTGCTATACCGATGGATATCGTGTGAATGAGAAAGATAAGTCCGGAAAGAGAGAACTCATTCATGCGTCTTTTTTTAACCCAAATCTTACATTCAGGGAGCTTCTCCATGAGGACAGGATCGGTTCCACATCCCAGGCAATGATAAGACGCTCCTGCTTTGATAAGGTGGGACTCTTTGATACGGACATGCCCGCAAGACAGGACTACGAGATGTGGCTCCGTATCAGCAGAGAATATCCGATCTATGGCATAAATGAGGGGCTCTACCTCTATCACTTGAAGCATGACGAAGGCCAGATTACAAGAGACTGGAGAAAAAGCGTAAAGGCCCACCTTCTTCTGGGGGAGAAGTACAGGGATGATATCCGGGGAGACCGGGACGCTGAGTTCAATGTTGCGTTCCACGTAGCCCACTATTACAGAAGGGGCTTTGAACGGGAAAAGAAGGATCGGATCATGCTCTTGCTTAAGGCGGTATCATATTACATCAGGTCCTTTTTCATTTCGCCTTCTTTCTTCTTCAGGCAGGCGGGATATATGGCGGATATGCTGAAAAGAAAGAGAAAGAAATATTAAAGGAAAGACCTCATCCGGCGCTGGCGCGCCACCTTCCCCCAAAGGGGAAGGCAAAAGAAGGTGGAACCAGCG
>CADBTX010000290.1 GCA_902797705.1 uncultured Lachnospiraceae bacterium
AGGATACGCTGAAAAATCTGATATGCTCAGTACTTCATCTGTCCGACAAGGATATTAAGGATATCAAGATCGAGAATCCCATCAATCTCGGAGACGCCATAGACGAAAAAGAATACCAGATGGATGTCATGGTACTTCTAAATGACAACACTCATATCAATCTGGAAATGCAGGTCGTTAACTACGAAAACTGGCCGGAAAGATCCGTAGCTTATATCAGCAGGAAGTTCAATGATCTTGCCCGGGGCAGGGATTATTCCCTGATAGAGCCGGTCTATCACATCGGCTTTCTCGATTTTTCCCTGTATAAAGATCGCCCGGAGTTCTTTGCAAAATACCATATCCGAAACGATAAAGATAATTCTCTTTATACTGACAAGTTCAATCTCTATGTGGTAGAATTACGACAAACAGATCTCGCATCCGATGAAGACAGGTCCTATGGTATCGATACCTGGGCAAAGTTTTTCAAAGCAACTACCTGGGAGGAAATCAAAATGATCACAAAAGACAATCCATCCATGGACTCCACTGCTGAATCAATATATCTTTCCAACTCCGACTTTGTCATCCGTGAACGCTGCAGAGCCCGGGAGGACGCTATCATCCACGAGAAGTTCCTGAACGACCAGCTCGCCGCTCTTACAAGCGAAAACAGCGTTCTCTCCAGCGAGAATAGTGCTCTTTCCAGCGAAAACAGCGTCCTCTCTACTGAAATAGAGCGTCTTCATAAAATCCTTGAAGAACACGGGATAAATGTTGAATGAAAAATGCGCACATAAGAACCGTCCCAATGGGGGAAGGCTTAACTTAATGGCATTAGGGCCGTCCCTCTGTACCAGTATTTCTGAACGCTAAAAAGCCCGTCTCCCATTTGCATGAATAGTAAACAAAGGCCTGTCAGGATTTTTTCAGTATGAAATCCACCAGCCCCTTCACTCCCGGGTCGGAGGCACTGCCCTTTTTCAGGGAGGTCTCGAATACCGGGGCTTCGTTCACCGCATCCATTCCCTTCCGGAAATTATCCGTATCAAAGCCCACTGCCTCTTTAAGATCACACTTTGTGAGAGCCACCGCGTCCACATACGAGAACATGGGCACGTATTTGAAGGGCTTGTCGTCACCCTCAGGAACTGAGGCGCAGACTATCCTCACTTCCTCTCCAAGGTCGAATTCTGCGGGACAGATAAGGTTCCCCACATTTTCAATGAAGACCACGCCGTTCTTAAAGCCGAGACTGTCATAGCCGCTCTTTATAACGGCAGCGTCCAGATGGCACTCTCCGCAGGTATTTATCTCAACGGACTTAACTCCGTTATCGTTGAACTTATCCGCATCTATTGATGAGAAGAGATCTCCCTCGATGACTGCGGATTCAACACTGCGGCTCTTAAGCTCATCGGTAAGAGCCTTTATGAGGGTGGTCTTTCCGGCTCCCGGAGCCCCCATGATGTTCACCATGATGACCTTATCCTTTTTATAAAGATCCCTGTTCTCTTCTGCTATCCTGGTATTTTCTCCCAGGAGTTCTTTCATGATTATAACTTCCGACATATCGATCTCCATTCCGCAGCCTTAGGCTGACCTATCTGCTTATTTTTTACCGCCTTCATCTGTTTTCAGATTTACATCCAGCTTGTTATACGTGATCTCAATTCCTTCCCTGTCGAAGGTGAGCTTAACGGTCTCATTCATTTTCCACAGGGCATTCCAGTATTCATCCGTGTCCACGAAGAATCTGCAGCCAAGGGTCACGGCGCTGTCGTCGAGGGAGCGGACAAAGACCTGGGGCTCGTCCTTCCCGAGAAGCCCCGGCATATCCTTTGCCACCTCCTTCAATATCTCCTTTGCCTTGAGGAGGTCCGCATCATAGCTTATGCCGACGGAATAATCGATCTTTCTCGTCGGAAGCCAGGTGGTGTTCACAATGGAGGTATTTGCCAGAGCGCCGTTTGGTATCATGACCTCCTTATTGTCCACCGTTGTGAGTCTGGTATAGAAAATGGTGATCTCCGTCACCCTTCCCTCATTCCCGTGGGAATCTTCTTTGATATAGTCTCCCACCTTAAAGGGCTTCATAAGGAGGATAACTACCCCTCCCGCCAGATTTGAGAGGGAGCCCTGAAGGGCAAGTCCCACAGCCAGAGTGGCCGAACCGAATACCGCCAGTATGGATGTGGCCTGAAGTCCAAGTTCCGATGCGATGATAAGGAAAAGAAGGGCGTAGAGAGAGATCCTTAAAAAGGAGTCGATAAAGGTGATGACGCCCTTCTCACTTCCGGCCTTCATAAGAGACTTGTTAATAAGCTTTGTTACAAGCTTGATGAACTTCCGTCCCACAAGAAATATAAGGACTGCTATAAGTAACCTGAGTCCCAGATTGAAAAAGAACTCCGGGAGGCCGTCAAGAAATTTCTGGAAAAAGCCGGGATTCAGATTCTCCTTGATATCCTTGATATCGTCTATGCTCTCTATGGAATCAAGGTTCGGCAGTTCCCCTTCCAGCACAGCCTCCGCCGCGCTTAAAAACTGAATATTATAGAACAATCACTGTACCTCAAAAACCGTCACTGAAAGAGGGGGAACCTTTATCCTTATGGAATCCTCTCTTCCGTCACATTCATCCTTCTCAGACTTAAGAATATGTGAATTCCTGAAATCAAATCCGCCGTATTTCTCTGCGTCGGTGTTGAATATCTCCTTATACTTTCCGGCCTTTGGAACACCGATCTTATAATTCTTTCTGGGAATGTTCTCGAAATTCACCACAACAATAAGGGTATCGGATTCCTTCTTTCCCTTTCTCATGAATACGAGGATATTCTCGTTGGCGGAAATGCAGTTGATCCACTCAAAACCTGCCTCCTCCATGGAAAGCTCGTGAAGCGCAGGCCTTTCCCTGTAGAGCCTCGCAAGATCCTTGGTAAGGGCATGAACCTCCTTATTCTCATTTTTCTTAAGGAGCTCCCAGTCCAGCTTCTTCTCCGGATCGTACGGATCCGGATCACCGAGGGAAAGTGAAGCTTCAATGACCTTCTTACCGGGATAAGTGAAAAGGAAACCGAGAGAAGCCTTTAAGTTCGACAGTTTTTCCTCACTGTTCCCGGGCATTCTCATCACAAAGGAACCCTTGTCGCCGTTAAACGCGTCATGGGTAAAGGGCAGCATGAACCTCTCAGCATAGGCGTATACCATTGAGAAACAGAGCTCGCCATAGTGATCAGTCCTGTAGAAAGGATCATAGGAAAGGTAGGTTAAGAAATCCTCCCTCCAGCTCTCATTCCACTTAAAGTCGAAGCCCAGTCCGCCCTCGTTCACATCATTGGTGACTCCGGGCCAGGCCGAATTGTCCTCAGCTATCACAATGACGCCGTTCTTCTCCTTATGAACCTCCGTAGTGATATTCTGCAGGAGCTCCACCGCATCCGTATTCTCCTTGCCGCCGTAGATATTGGGGAGGTAATCATCCCTTCCGTAATCCAGATAGAGCATGGAAGCCGTATTGTCGACTCTGAGACCGTCGGCATGATAGACCCTGGTCCAGAAAAGAGCATTGGAAAGGAGGAAATTTCTGACCTCGGGTCTTGAGAAATCAAAGGTCAGTGTGCCCTCATCCGGATGATAGCTTCTTCTGGGATCCGGGCTCTCGTAGATGGAGGTGCCGTCAAATCTTGACAGACCTCCGGCACGGTTATCAAAGTGGGCCGGGCTCCAGTCCAGGATCACCCCGATACCCTCCTTATGCATATAGTTCATGAAATACATCATCTCTTCGGGAGTGCCGTATCTGGCGGCAGGGGCATAGAAGCCATAGGTATGATATCCCGCCGAAGCATCATCCTTATACTCCATCACAGGCATAAGCTCCACATGGGTATAGCCGTTATCCTTCAGATAGCGGGAAAGCTCAGGAGCAAGGGCCTTAAACCCGGTCTTCTTTTCATCGAAATTTGAGAG
>CADBTX010000291.1 GCA_902797705.1 uncultured Lachnospiraceae bacterium
CCGTCAAAAATAAGTTTCTCCAGAGCATAGCGATTGTCAGCGCCTATACCCTTTCTCATCATCACTTCCTTAATCCCTCTTTTTTCAGCGGGATAACCCAAGGGACTCACGCAGGGCATCATCTCATTTTCCTTCTTCCCCGCTGCTTCTTCAAAACGCTCCCTCTTCATGGTACCGCCGATCCAGACTGTACCTATACCACGAGACCGGGCAAAAAGCACCAGCTTTTCAAAGGAATAGCCGTAGGCCACATCTGCATAGGGCTTTTTCTCCACCAGACCTGCCACATAAAGCTTTTCCCCTGAGAGCACCGGACTGGAAAGCCCCTTTTCCTTTGCATCCAGAAGCACAAATTTCACAGGAATATCAAAGGGATTCGGGATATCACCAATAAACTCCTCAACAGCCCTCCTGTCGTCAGAATTCAAGTCCCGTCCGTCATATGTCCGGACGCTTTTTCTGTCTATAATGTTTTTCATAAGTTCAGTCATTTCAGTTCAAACCTCTCTATCACAACAATCCTTCCACACATTTTTTAACAAGCTCCATCTTCGCCGTCGGCTCAAACCTGGCAACAACATTGCCCTTCCTGTCTATAACGAACTTGGTGAAGTTCCACTTGATGTCAGGATTATTCTTGTAGTCCCTGTCTATCTTTGAAAGCATAAGGCCCATTGCAAGAGCCTTGGGACCTTTCCCGAAGCCTTCGAACCCCTTCTGTTCCTTTAAATATGTGAAAAGACGACAGAATTATCTTTTGCATAATAATATTGCATAAAATCTATTTTGTCAAGCGTAGGGAAGGCGCAGGGATCTGCTGCGTCCTGATCCTCAGTCAGGATACACACCGTTAAAGCAGGCTGTACAAAGAGAAAGATCTCCCGTCATCACCCGGAAGTCTTCAATGGAAAGATATTTCAGAGAATCCGCACCGATACTGAGCCTTATATCCTCGTC
Organism: uncultured Lachnospiraceae bacterium; assembly: GCA_902797705.1. GTDB lineage: Bacteria > Bacillota > Clostridia > Lachnospirales > Lachnospiraceae > NK4A144. The sequence goes on from CADBTX010000291.1 coordinate 958, forward strand.
GGAATGTTCTGCCGCGATGAGTTCCCCGCTGCTCGGAACATCAGTGCCATAAAAGCAGGGGTGCAGGAAGGGCGGAGAGCTGATCCTTACATGAACCTCCTTTGCCCCGGCATTCTTCAGCATATCTATTATCTGCTTCATGGTGGTTCCCCTTACTATGGAATCATCTATGAGAACGATCCGCTTACCGTATACTTTGGATCCGATAACGCTCAGCTTCATGTGAACTGCGGCTTTTCGTTCCCGGTCTGTGGGCTTTATGAAACTTCTGCCTATGTAGCTGTTTTTATGAAAGATAAGAGAGAATGGGAGTCCGGAGGCTTTTGCATAACCCTCGGCAGCTGTGAGACCTGAATCGGGAACCCCTGCCACTATATCCGCCTCCACGGCATCTCTCTTAAACAGAGCCTGCCCGGCTTTCATTCTGGCTTCATGGACCTCTATCCCGTCTATCACAGAATCCTCCCTTGCAAAGTAAATATATTCGAATACGCAGTGGGCGTGGATCTTTCCGCAAAGAGACCTGTCGCTTCTCACGCCCTCTCCGGTAATGATCACTATCTCTCCGGGTTCGATATCCCGGATCACCCTTCCGCCTGTATCCCTTATGGCAGCACTTTCCGAGGCAAGAATAAAAGCTCCCTCCTTTTCTCCCAGGATCAGGGGCTTGATGCCATAGGGATCCCTTATCCCCACCAGTTTTTTCGGACTCATGACAATACAGGCATATCCTCCTCTCAGCCTGCCGGCGGTCCTTAAAACCGCTTCTTCGATGGATCCGGTCCTTACCCTTTCGCTTATGATCTCATAGGACAGAACCTCGGAATCCGTAGAAGTATAATGAGCCTGCCCCCGAAGGAGCTGGCTCTCTTTGATATCTGCTGCATTCACTATATTTCCGTTATGAACCAGGGCAAGACTGCCCTTGATATAATTCATCGCTATCGGCTGGGCATTCTCCGGCACACTGCCTCCGGTGGTGGAATAGCGCACGTGTCCCACTCCCACATTTCCCTTCAGCATAGAAAGTTTTTCTTCATCAAACACTTCATGGACAAGCCCCATGCCCTTTATGGTACGGATATTGCCCCTGGAGCCGCAGGTATCGGTTACCGATATTCCTGCCGACTCCTGTCCCCGGTGCTGCAGGGCAGTGAGGCCGTAATAGATCTCTCCGGCCACATTCCGGCCTTCCGCCCCGTAGATCCCGTAAACTCCGCATTCCTCATGAGGCTTATCCTCAAAACAGAATTCTGTGTCCTTTGTCATCAACACTTTTCCTCTCTCTTAAACTGATCCGTAACCGGCCCCTGTTTCGATCATTCCACATCCTGCAGCGCTTCGAAATCCTCTTCCCCGGTCCTTATCTTTACAACCCGACTTACAGGATATACAAAGATCTTTCCATCACCGATCTTACCGGTATAAAGGGTTTTCTTTGCTGTTTCTATGACACTTTCAACCGGTATACCGCTTACCACCACTTCCAGCTTGATCTTCGGAAGAAGGGTTAAGTCCATCTCGACTCCGCGGTACATCTGGCCGGTGCCCTTCTGGATGCCGCAGCCTGTGACCTGAGTCACGGTGATCCCCGTAATGCCGAGAGCGTTCAATGCCTTCTTGATCTTGTCGTATCTTGAAAGCTTTGTGATGATGACCACCTTATGAATTCCGCTGTCAAGGCTTGTTCCTGCGGTGACGGCGGATACGTTTTCAACGGGAACGGCCGCCTTCCTCATTGCAGGAGAGGCCTCCTCATATTCACCTACGCCCAGATTGGTATTTTCATTTGCGACCATTGAAGCCTCGGTCATATCTACGATGGAGAAACCTGCGTATGCCGACGTAAGCCCGTGCTCCATAACATCAAGACCTTCTATCTCCTCTTCCTCGCTTACTCTCAGTCCGAAAATGGCCTTGATCACAGAGAATACCACTACCATGGTGATGAAGGTCCAGGCCGCAACCGAAATAAACCCAAGAAACTGTATGGCAAGTAGCTTAAAGCCTCCGCCGTAAAATAGTCCTGTAAGCTCATCATTCCCCGGCGCCGAGGTAGTAGCGAAAAGCCCGGTGGCAAGAGTTCCCCAGATCCCGTTCATCATATGTACGGCTACAGCGCCTACAGGGTCATCTATATGAAGCTTATTGTCCAGGAACCATACTCCGAAGCATACGATAAGTCCGGACACCGCGCCTATCACTATGGCTCCGAAAGCATCCGTCACATCACAGGGAGCGGTGATGGCCACAAGTCCCGCGAGAGATGCGTTCAAGCACATGGATACATCAGGCTTTCCGTATTTGATCCAGGTAAATATCATGCAGACCACGGTGGCGATGCTGGGGGCAATCGTGGTTGTCACAAATACGGAGGCCAGCTGGTCCACCGATGTACAGGCGGCACCGTTAAAGCCGTACCATCCAAGCCAGAGAATAAAAACGCCAAGAGCACCTACAACTATATTGTGTCCGGGAAAGGCGTTAACCTTTGTGATCCTTCCCTCTTTATCCTTTTCAAATTTTCCGATACGGGGTCCCACCATCTTTGCACCTACGATGGCTGCGATACCGCCCACCATGTGGATCGCGCAGGATCCGGCGAAATCATGGAAGCCAAGATCAGCGAGCCATCCGCCGCCCCAGATCCAGTGTGCTTCCACGGGGTAGATAAGGGCGGATATCACGCCGGAATAAACGCAGTAGCTTAAAAACTTTGTCCGTTCTGCCATGGCGCCGGAAACGATGGTAGCTGTCGTAGCGCAGAACACCAGGTTGAATACGAAGTTCGACCAGTCAAAACCGGCGTAGTTTGTAAAAATATCAAAGCCCGGGGCTCCGATAAAACCCATAACGTCTTCTCCCAGAAGAAGACCGAAGCCGATAAGTATGAACATGCAGCAGCCGATGCAGAAATCCATAAGGTTCTTCATAAGGATATTTCCCGCATTTTTGGCTCTTGCGAAGCCTGCTTCCACCATGGCGAAGCCCGCCTGCATCCAGAACACCAGGGCAGCTCCTATAAGGAACCACACAGCAAATAATTCTCCGTCCAAAGCTTTCATGATCTCTTCACTCATAATACTGCTCCTCTCCTGATCGTCTTAAAGAAGAAAGGAGCCCTGGTCTAATTAACCAAAGCCCCTTCGCTTCTCTATGGAACAATCATGTCCCTTGTTGATGACAGGGAAAATATACTATACCCCGTTTCTCTCTTCAATCACACTTATTTACCCTTTTTATAATCCTTTTTGGTCATATGACTTCAGGATCCGGCTCCTCACATCCCCCGGGACAGGAGCTTAAAAAGCTGCATCCTGCTGTTCACGCCGCATTTTTTATAGATATTCCTTTCATGCTTTTTCAGAGTATTCATGCTGATCACGAGTTCCCTGCTGATACTTATATTGTCCTGCCGGCGGATGATGTGGCGGAGCACCTCCTCCTCTCTTTTTGTCAGAGAGTATTTGACCACAAAGCCGTCAACATCAAATACTTCCGAAGTGTTATCAGAGGAGATCCGTCTGGCGATACTGAGTGAGATGTGATCTTTAAGGACATCCAGAGTGAAGATATCGTAATAGTCAAAGTCTCCGGAGGATTTCTTCCGGTAGAGGGTTATGAACCCCAGGAACCTGCCCTCGTAGCCTATCATCATCTGCAGCGAAAAGTGAAGATCGTTGGCGCGGTAGACCTTGTCGTAGTAGGGAGTGTTGATCCTGCGTTCATCGGGAATGGTGTCGGAGCTCCGGTAGACCATGCTCCTTCCACTGCATCGGATATCCCTGTTATAGTCCAGCTCATCATATTTTAAGGCCGGATCGTTCCTCATCCCGACGCTGACGCCGTGGGAAAGCCTATTGGGGTCCTCACTGTCTGCGAGGCAGAAATCCGCAGCATCATAACTGATCTCCCTCCTGATCCTTTCCAGAAAGAGCCTCTGCATATCTTCCGTATCTTTTGTGCTGTAGATCAGATAGATGATGTCATTCAACACTATCCAGTCACTTGTTTCAAGTCTTCCCATGATAATGACCTTCATTCTTTATACAGTGCCGCAGACAGGTGTGCTGCCCCCGCGGCACCGATGTAAGTTTGAGACTTTTTGTTTCAAACTTCCTTCTGCAGGAAGCGTATCATATTTCTATTATAGCCCGTGGTGACAAGGTATCTCCAAAGAAAGTGACTATTGCTGTCACCGGTGTGATAGCATTGATCCCTGCTACTCCCGGTGCTCCCACAAAAAATCCCGCGATTATGCTGTCGCTCAGCAGCATCAGGTACATTACAGCCTTTGTAAAGGTACCGGATATCA
>CADBTX010000292.1 GCA_902797705.1 uncultured Lachnospiraceae bacterium
GAGGCCGGAGCCGAAACCCTTAAACCCACCACCGATACGGTGGAATACCCGGACGGAAGTACCGAGGAGGTTTACGGATTTGATGTACCGGTTCCGGCTCTCGATCAGGATTTTGACCTTGCTCTCCTGGGAAAGAAGGGCAAGTGGTATGACCATAAGGTCAGTGTTTCAAAGGCGGAGTGAGTCTAAGCTCTTGCAAGATCCACCTGCTGTACGCTTCCAACACCACCGGACTCTTTTAAGAAGAGCCCGGTTTTTCTTATGATGCCTTTTACGGCAAAATCATCCTCCGGGCGGAAGCTTCTCTCAGTAAACTCTGTATCCCTTCGGTCAAGGAATATGGCGCCAATATCCGCTTCTTTCAGGGAAAGGAGAGCCTCGTTTCCATTTTCGTCACGGCACCACACCTTAAGCTTATCGTAGATCTCATCATTTTCGTCTATCCAACCGTTGTGGTCCTTATCGAATTCTTCCAGGTCAGCGAAGCCATCGCCGCTCTTTGTTCCGAAAAGTTCGGAGCCGTCATCGATCTTTCCGTTTCCGTCCCTGTCCAGAGCCAGAAAACCTGAGCCCTTTCCGAGGCCGTGTATCTCATCTTTTTCACCGTCGGAATCAATGTCAAAGAAGAAGGTCTGATCCGATATCCCGCTTAAGGAACTGTCGCCGAAGTTGATGACAAGCGGATCTGTCAGGAGCACCTTCTGCCCCCTGGTGATACCGATCTCTTCCGTAAAGCTTCTGGAAACTCCAAAGGACAGATTAAAGTCTATGACTCTGCCGTCCTCCGTTATTGCCTGTCCCGTGCCGCTGAAATCGGTTTCCTCCTCTTCGTGATGGTAATATTGGTATTGTTCATAGGAGACCATATATCCGGCAGAGCCGCGGGTAAGTGAATTACGCATGGTGCTCAATGCAGATGACAGGGGTGAATCGGAAGCACCGTGTTTTGACTCAAATAGTTTCTCCATAAAGGATATGATCTGGGCTACAAGGAGCTCGTGAAGCGACTTGACCTGGTTCTCCAGGAGCCCCGGATTGTCATTTGTCTTTGACAGGCGCTGCATGGATGAGGGGGTGAAGGAGTAGGTGTTGTCGAATGCCTCTTCTCCGGAGAGTTCAAAACTGTCCTTTTTTTCTTCGCTGTCTCCATCCTTTTCCTTATTTTTTGCATTCACATTTTTCAATACCTCCTCGTTAAACAGTCCTCCGATGAAGGTACCTTTAAGGTAGGATTCGCGGGTCACTGTCCTTGAATAGTGTGCGGAGTGCATTTCCGCATTTGAAGCTGCAATTTTCATTCATTTTCCTCCTTTTTTGAGAGCCGCTTATTCAGGCCCTGTTTTTTTCACGGAAAAAAGAACAGCAGTATCCTTTCTTTAGGTTCATCCCTGTGAAAGTTTGCTGCTGTCCGTGCTTTATCCATGCTGCCCGTGAACCGGGCTAAAAGGAAGGAAACTATTGCTTTTTTTTCAGCTATAATGTATATCGGTACAAGAATTAAAAACCTTTAGGAATTGCAGCAGAATTATCTCATTGATCCGCTGCAGGATCTGGCTTATATTATCGTGAAAGGAAAGGAGAGGCATCACCTTATATGAAGAAGACAGAATCAAGATGCCCGGTCTTCAGCAAATGCGGGGCCTGCGCCCATATAGATGTGCCATACGGGGAGCAGCTTTCAAAAAAGAAGGAATATCTGAAAAGGCTTTTGGCGGAGTACGGCAGCGTGGATGAAATGGTGGGGATGAAGGATCCGTTTCATTACCGCTGTAAGGTTACGGGTATCTTTGTGCAGGGGAAGAGCGGCAAGATCGAAGCCGGAAATTACTATGAGGGAAGTAAGAACATAGTTCCCGTAAACAAGTGTTATCTGGAGGATGTAAGGGCGGACAGCATAATCTCCGACGTGGCAGAACTTCTTCGCTCATTTAAGATGAAGATCTATAACGACCGCACAGGATACGGGAATTTCAGATACAGCCTTGTACGTGTGGGAAAGAATACCGGTGAGATAATGCTCATCCTCGTTACAAGGTCACCGGTATTTCCGTCAAAGAATAACTTTGTAAAGGCTTTGAGAGAAAAGCATCCCGAGATCACTACAATAGTCCAGAATATCAATGACCGTACAGATTCCATGATACTCGGGAACAGGAATAATGTCCTTTACGGCAAGGGCTATATCGAGGACAGGATCTGCGGCCTGGTTTTTCGTATTTCTCCCGGTTCCTTTTATCAGGTAAATCCGGTGATGGCGGAATTACTTTATAAAAAGGTGGCTGACCTTGCCGGATTAAAGGGGTCCGAGACCGTAATGGATGCATACTGCGGTACCGGCACAATAGGACTCATACTGTCTTCAAAGGCAGCGAGCGTAAAGGGTGTTGAGCTTTCAAGGGATGCCATCAGGGATGCAAGGGTCAATACGAAGATCAATTCAATAAAAAATGCGGAATTCTTCGCCGGAGATTCCGGAGAATTCCTTCGGGACTATTACGCCCAGGGCGGAAGGACGGATCTTCTCGTGGTGGATCCCCCGAGAGCAGGTCTCGGAAATGATTTTATCAACACCGTAAAAAAGAATCCCCCGGCAAGGATCATCTACATTTCCTGCAATCCCATCACCCTGGAGCGTGACCTTAAGCTTTTGACCGACAGCCGTGGCGGATCGGCTTCCTACTCTGTTTCGCATATTTCCGGCTATGACATGTTCCCTTTTACGGAGCATGTCGAGACGGTATGCCTCTTGAGCAACCGAAAACCTGACTCATATGTGCACCTGAATCTGAAGATGGAAGACTACTACAGAATCAAGGATGCCCAGAAA
>CADBTX010000293.1 GCA_902797705.1 uncultured Lachnospiraceae bacterium
ACACTGCATACCGAAGTGCTCTGCCTGAAAAAGACCCTCTGATCTTATTCATCCACAGAGTAGTTCGGTGCTTCCTTTGTAATATGAATATCGTGGGGATGGCTCTCCTTTAACGAGGCCGCGCTTATCTTGATAAATCTGGCCTTTTCCTGAAGGTCCCTGATGGTGGGGCATCCGCAGTAGCCCATTCCGGAGCGCAAGCCGCCAACCAGCTGGAATACTGTGTCCTCCAGCCTTCCCTTATAGGCCACTCTTCCTTCCACTCCCTCGGGAACAAGCTTTTTTGCACCCTCCTGGAAATATCTGTCGCTGCTGCCCTCATTCATGGCCGCGATGGAACCCATTCCGCGGTATACCTTGTACTTCCTTCCCTGGTAAAGTTCGAAGGAGCCCGGAGCCTCGTCACAGCCTGCAAACATGGAGCCCATCATGACTACAGAGCCTCCCGCGGCAATAGCCTTGGAGATATCTCCGGAATACTTTATGCCTCCGTCAGCGATAATAGGCGTTCCTGTAGGCTTTGCAGCCTCATAACAGTCCATGATGGCAGATACCTGCGGTACTCCGATACCCGCAACCACACGGGTAGTACAGATGGAGCCGGGGCCGATACCGACTTTAACGGCGTCCGCTCCCGCTTCGATAAGATCCTTTACAGCTTCCGCTGTGGCAACATTTCCCACTATCACATCCAGATCGGGGAATGAGGACTTAACTTCCTTTAACACCCTGATAACATTGAATGAGTGACCGTGGGCGCTGTCCAATACGACACAGTCCACATGGGCTTTAACAAGCGCTGCCGCTCTCTCAAGGGCATTGGCTGTGATCCCCAGAGCAGCTCCGCATAAAAGTCTCCCCTGGGAATCCTTAGCGGAATTGGGATACTTTATCTGCTTTTCAATATCCTTTATGGTGATAAGACCCTTAAGGTTGCCCTGCTTATCCACCACAGGGAGCTTTTCCTTCTTTGAAGCCGCCAGTATCTCTTTAGCTTCATCCAGCGTCACGCCCTCTTCCGCGGTGACAAGTCCCTCACCTGTCATGCATTCCTTTATCTTTTTGCTGAAATCGGTCTGGAACTTAAGATCTCTGTTGGTGATGATGCCCACCAGCTTCTTTCCCTCGGTGATGGGGACTCCGGAGATCTTGAATTTACCCATGAGCTCGTCCGCATCCTTTAATGTATGCTCCGGAGAAAGAAAGAAGGGATCCGTGATGACCCCGTTTTCGGAACGTTTTACCTTGTCGACTTCATCGGCCTGTTCCTCTATAGACATGTTCTTATGAATGATACCTATACCGCCCTGTCTCGCCATCGCTATGGCCATAGCGCTCTCCGTCACCGTGTCCATACCCGCACTCATCATGGGGATATTAAGTCTTATGTTCTTTGTAAGATCCGTAGAAATGTCGATCATATTCGGAGTCACTTCCGAATATGAAGGCACTAACAGCACGTCGTCAAAAGTTATTCCTTCACCAATGATCTTTCCCATCCCTTGTAGATACCGCTCCTTTCCTTCATCCAAATACATATCATAAGATTATCGTTACAGTTTAACAGAAAACACCAAAAAAGTCATTTAAAGAATACCTTTGACGGATACACCGTCTTTATCGCTTCATTCATCCTGTCATCCGGCTCAAGTATCACCTTTTTCACGTCTTCCCCGTCCCTTATGACCATGATAAAGCGCCTTCTGTCCGGAAATCGTGAAGTATAATCCAGTTCTTTGCAATTAAGATCCTTATACCGGTCCAGCTGCCACGCCCCCTCTTCCGCATAGATCTCCATCTTTTCAAGATCGAACTCCTCAGCCTTTTTCCGTTTTTCCTTTGAAAAGATCTTGTCTATAGTGAGAGTTTTACTGAGGTAGAGGTATTCGTACTCCAGATCCAGGGTGGGAAGAAAAAAGTAACATAAGGCCCCTCCCCCTATGCATAAGAGGAAAAAAAGCGGACTTATGAAGATCCCCGCCCCGAAGGACAGAAGGGTCAGGACATAAACACCTATCCTTATGAGGTTCTCCCCTGCTCCGGTTCTTTTTTCTATGAGATGTTCCACATATGTTTCATTCATTATCAAGAGCTCCTTACACCTTACCCGGGAATAAAGGCTTCTCCGGCAGGCTGCTTTTATTTGTTTCCGTCCTTACAAAATACATCAATATCCCGATGGAAACAAGACCCGAAAGCCCCGCAAGGATCAATGCGCTTCCTGAAGTCCCAAGGACAGTTTCAGATGGGATAAAGTACATGACATAGACGTAGATATTGGCGGCGGAATGGATGAAAATGGCGGAAAGTATGTTTTCAAAACGCCTGTACACATATCCGAGTATCAGCCCGAAAATAAAGGCATAGATAAACTGCACCGCATTTCCGTGATAGAGTCCGAAGATCAAAGATGAGGCAATGAGTGCAGATTCCGCTCTTACATAGGTGCAGAGCTTTCTGAAAAAGAGCCATCTGAAGATAAGCTCCTCAACTATGGGAGTAAACACCCCGTAGAGCAATATCCCGCTCCAGAGAGGAAAGCGGAAAAGCCATGGCCTTATCTCAGTGGCGTAGCCCGGAAAAAGCCGGTCCACCCTTATAAGACTTACAATGATGTTAAGACACATGGCAAGGCTCACCCCCAGCAGTGGGCATAACAGCAGTTTTTTTTCAAATCTTTTTTCCTCTGTACCGGCAAACATTACAGATCTATCTCCTTCTTAAGATGCACCGAATAGATCTTTCTCTCCTTTACAGGCATACTCAGGATGCGGCTTATGGCATCGCTGTATAATTCCAGCTGTTTTTTATATCGTTTCACAAGAACAGAGGGATCGTTAACATGATCTGTCTTATAATCCATCACCGTGACAGCCCCCTTCTCTATAAAGAAGGCATCGATTATACCCTGTATCTGTACCTTTTCCCCCTCAGGTCCCCCGGGAAAGACCTCATTAGCGGGACGGCTGATGATAAAGGGCTGCTCCCTGAATAGATCATGTCTCTTATTTGCTTCATTCATCCTCTTAAAGAGATCCGTCTGAAGGAAGCCGGAAATATCCTTAGGATCCACCATGTCCCTTTCCTTTTCCGTAATGCTGCCATTTTGAAGGAGTTCCCTGAGCATGCTCTTTACTCCCTTTTCTCCTGCTAAGGGATCCTCCGGTATAAGGCTCATTATCTTATGATATGCGGTGCCGTACTCAGCCGCAGCCCTCATTTTCCGGCGCCGTTCTTCCCTTTCCTCCCCGTCCTCACTTTCTTCACTGAGAAGATAGCTTATATCCTGCGCTTCAGCAAGATCCCTGAACTCATCATCCTCCATGGCACGGATCTTTAGTTCGGAAACACTTACCTTTGAAGGGGTTGTCTCCGCATCCTTAAAGGGATACTGAAGATCAAGTCCCTCCCTTATCTCTTTAAGAGCCTCACTTTCCTCATCCTCTGCGCCGTCGGTGACAAAGCTCTTCCTCCGTTCAAGATCCACTCCCGTTTCTATCCGCTTTAGTGTAAGCTCTTCCGCATCCACTGTGACAATATCCAGTTTCTCTTTAAGGTCCCCGTCCTCAGCCTGAAGAGCCAGGATCAAAAGATCCAGATATGACATGGCGTTTTCCACACTCAGTTGTTTTTCAAAGGCCTTATCCGCTTCCTTCAAAACTCCGGAGATGATAAGCTTTTCCTTTGCCCTGGTAAGAGCCACATACAGTATCCTTAGTTCCTCACCTATAAGATCGCTCTTTATCTTTCTGGCAATGACTTCCCTCTCTATCGTCTTAAATTTCACCCGCGTTTCCGGATCCGTAAGGCTTATGCCAAGCCCCGCATCCCTGTGGATCACCACATCATCCCTTAGATCGCTCATATTGAACTGCTTATCCGTATCCGCAAGGAAAACAACGGGAAATTCCAGACCCTTGGACTTATGGATGCTAAGTATCCTTACAGCATTGACGCTGTCCCCGCTTGCCGCCTCCGAAAAGTCCATATTATATTTTTTCATTCTCTCGATATATCTTAGGAACCTGAAAAGACCCTTGGTATTATTGGCTTCATACTCTGCGGAGCGCTTTATTAAGAGCTCCAGATTTTCTCTTCCCCTTCCCTGTACGGAGGAAACAAAGAGAGAATAATGATCTTTGATGATCCGCCGTATCACCTCGTGTATAGGCGTATAGGGCAGGATATCCCTTAATGAGCGTATCTTCTCAAGGAACAGATCCGTCTTTTTCCGCAGCTCCTCTCTCAGTTCCCCGTTTTCCACTGCATCAATAAAGAGTCCCTCACTGTAAGACGCCCTGATCTCCGACAGCTCAGCATCGGTGAATCCTCCGAAGGGGCTCTTCATAAGAGCGATCAGGACAATGTCCTGTCTCGGGTTGTCAAGGACAGAGAGGAAATTAAGGATATCCCTTATTTCCCTGGTCTTAAAATAGCCCTTTTTTCCTTCAATAACGGCAGGTATCCCCCTGCTCTCCAGCACTTCCTGTATGACCTCGTCATTTCCGGAGACCGTCCGCATCAGGATGCAGAAATCGGAATACCTTGCCTTACGCTTCAATACCTTTCCGTCTTTCGGCTCCGTGACCTCAAAGGAGGAAAGCATTTCCTCTATCCTGGAGGCTATGAACGAAGCCTCCAGCTCCAGATCGTCATTTTCATTTTCCTTACCCTTTTCAATGAGGAAAAGTCCGGGGCGGTGCTCCTCCCTGTCCTCATCATATCCTCCGCCGTAATAAAGCTCCTGGTCCCCGGAATATCCGACTCCTCCGGTCTCCTCATGCATGATAAGCCTGAAAAGCGAATTTACGGGATCTATAACAGCCGTTCTGGATCTGAAGTTCTTATTCAGAAGTATCCTTTCGCTGTGGGGGTCCTCCTCGTAATCCCTGTATTTTCTCAT
>CADBTX010000294.1 GCA_902797705.1 uncultured Lachnospiraceae bacterium
GGTTTTTTCACCGGTCTTTATATAGCAGCCGGCAGGACGGACATAGATCTCGGAGCCCTCTTCACGGAGAAGCTCTTCAAAGATCGCTTTCAGTTTTCTCTCCTGACAGATCTGTGTAACGATGAGGCTCGTGATATTACTGCTGATCACAAAATCATTTACTTCGGCGATCTCCGCAAGCTCCTGATTCTCAGGCTTAAGCATCTCGCTTGTTACAGTCATCCTGTAGCCCTTGGTCTCGGACAGATATTTCAGCTGGAGCAGTACCAGAAGGATCTTTGCATCCTTCTGTTCTGCGGTTTCATCATCCATCCCTTCCTCATTATCGGCAAGTACCAGGATGGTATTATCTTCCTTCAGGAGGGATTCCAGTCCGCTGCGGCTATAAATATCACATTCAACCACGTCGACTGAAATATTATCAAGCTTTATCTTTTCTATCTCTTCCCTGCAGAGAGCCTGGGTCTCGGGCAGGGCTACAGTCATTTTGGATCCCGGAGCCACATAATTATCCTCTTCCTCCAGGATATACTTTATCTTGCTGCTGTAGCCAAGTATAAGCATATCTTTTTTCTCCGGGGGTTCTTTCCTGTATTCTTTATTGATAAGCTCCTCATTTACCGCATGCAGAGAATCATCCATATGACTTTCCCCGTCATCCTCGGCAAGGAGGATCAGTTTATCGCCTTTCGCTGCTTTTAGATCCTTTTCGGGATTCAGAAGTATCTCACCGTCAGCTTTTACAAAGCCTATGACCGTGGATACGGGGAAGAGCCGGTTCAGCTCGGAAACAGTGCGGCCCTCCGCTTCCGGATGGTCCTCAATATAGAATTCACTTCCGTCCGCATCGAAGATCTCCAGATAAACCTTAGAAAGCCCTGCATTCCTGCCGGTGTGTGCGATTATTCTGCTCATAACGTCATTAAAGCTCAGGATCTCGGCGTAGCCTTCACCTGCAACCTCTGCGGCTTCCTTATTCTCTTCATCACGGATGACCGCAGTGATATATGCTTTGTCATTATGGTATTCCTTTAAGAGTTTTGTGACAGCAAGGATTGATTTCAATGTGGCGGCGTCGTTATCCGCATTTATGATGACACTCTTACAGGTGTCAAAGGAACAGACCTTGAGATCATTTACATCCGAGATATTACCGCAGCGGCAGATTATCCGGGTGGTTTTCGTGTCAGGGAAACGGTCGTTTATCATATCATCCATGACATCCTTATCTTCCTTGTCATCCATGATCACAAGCGCTTCCCTTTTATGGTTGGAATTGCACTCGATAAGCTCCGATATCATAGTGAAGAGACCGCTGGAGGTGCCGAGGATGATCACATGCCCTTCTTCGACAACTACTGATCTTCCCTTTCTGAGCTCCTGCACCTTCTCGTCAATGGCATTACATATGATACCTGTCAGCGTGGAGAAAATGAAAATACCGAGAAAGCTCACGAAGAGCATTCCGAAGAGAAAAGGGACATTTGTCAGCTCATCTCCGCAGACAGTGCCGGGATCCAGCACATGGGTAAGGCTGAGCCAGAGACCCTGCCCGAATCCGGGGCCGTTGCTGCCTCCTGCGATCGCGATCACAATGCCCATAATGATCACGGCTCCAAAGGAAGCGATGGTAAGAAGCCGTATCAGAGCGGCAGTTCCCTTTGACATCTGGTTATCAAACCAATAGGTGAATTTGTTTTTTTTCATGGAAGTATACCCTTTCATTAAGAATCGGTTCATTATAGCACAGATCTGCCGGGCGTATGTATTTATCAGCGGATTAGGATGTGAGGGCATGAATTCAGGCTTTAGAGCAACACAAAAGGAACCGGAAAACCGGTTCCTTTAAGCTGGGCTAGAAGGATTCGAACCTTCGAAGTGACGGAGTCAGAGTCCGTTGCCTTACCGCTTGGCGATAGCCCAATGTTCAGGCGTTTGTTCAAACGCAAATGTCATTATACATACCCCCCTGTAAAAAAGCAAGCATTTTTTTCGCAGGGGTTCATTTTTCCTAGAGCAGACTTGTTTTCCCTGATTTAAATAAACAGCGTGACAATGTTATAATAGGGTCATGATCGGCGATATAACAGTGACACATTCGGGAATACTTCAGGATAAGGCATCGGGAGAGAATTATGTCCTGGTGCGTTTTGAGCGCCCCGCCGCAGAAAAAAAGAAGAAAAAAGTGGTGATCGGAGAGGGACGTATTGAGGAAAAAGCGCCTGAAGGAAGTGATGAGGCGGAGATCCGCATTCCATCCCTGGATGTGATAAAAAACAATGGATTTAAGGAAGAAGAGATCGGGGAAATGAAAAACTATCTCCGGGAAAACGGAAAAGAGATCCGTGAAAAAGCCAGATCCATCAGCAGTTTTCTGCATATCTTCGGGTAGACCGGCCGGAGAGAAGGAGGATCAGATCAGTTCGATCTCTTTTTCATCACAGATATCAAGGAGCTCCTGATAGAGATATGAATCCCTGTCGGCATTTCTTCCGAGATAGATCCGTCTCGGACGGATGGATGACATTATCTTTCCGATGTCGTTGGAATGCATGTCGATCTTCCAAAGCCGCCATTCATATTCGTCCGACTCGATCCTGGGCTTATGCATCATGCTCATTACGGACGCTACCCGGTCTTCCTCGACGGTTCCGTAGGAGTCATCGCTGTATTTTACCGGGGAGAAGAACAGACCGTTTTCTTCCGCAAAGTTCTGAATGTCGATATATTGATACTCCATACAGAGGCCCTGAGCTTCATCCGCATAATCGTTCCACATGCTGAGTGAATTTTTTCTGTCGGTGAAGCAGGAGACATAGCTTTTGAACCGGAGGAGCCCTTCAGTGTGGTTGTCGAAGCGGACAGCACGGCACAGATACATCTGATCAAAACGGATACTGGAGAGTTCGGCCATGTCCAGAGGACGATAGCGGTAAAAAACGCCTCCCTTTTTTTCAATAAGATCCTGCAGCAGAAAAGAAGCGGCTTTTTTATTATTTATCAGAAATGCGTTGAAAATGTCGTTTCTTAAATCTAATTCCCACTGCTCCATCGGGATTCTCCATTCCGGTTGCCTGGTCAATCACAAACATTTATTTCCTGATAGAAATCAATGTTCTACTATGATAGAAGAAGAGGGGAGAAAAATCAATAAAAAGAGGTTAAAGAAAAGGGATAAAAATCAATACAAAATCCATGTTCAAAAAATAACTTTGAGGTGTTATAATACAAGTTACTGTCTGCATTAAAAACTGACGGGTGTTATTATAAAGGAGGAGAGAAATTGCCTTTATTATTCATTTTATTCTTTTTTACATTGCTGATATCGGTATCTGTTTTCTTTGCCAGAAGCGATAAGCTTAGGGAGGGAATAGTCACAGTGGGAAGCATCATTATGATAGTGCTGGACATTGCCTTCTGCGTATGGGCTTTCCGGGCTGCGGGTTACGGAGACGGCTTTGTCACATGTCTCATGCCGGAGACGGCGGCGGTGAATATCTTTAATCATGTGATAATTGCCGGAGAGATCTTCTTATTCCTGCTGATAACGGTGCTGTCCCTTAAGCACGGCAAGTGGTACTGTATATTGCTTTCATTTGCGGGAACGGCCCCGGTGCTCTGGATGGATCTTACGGGCAAAGCCGTGGAAAACGGCGCAATGCTGAAGATAGACAGTCTTACGATCCTGATGTTCCTTGTGGTGGGACTTGTGGGAGGTCTTATAACGATCTATTCCAACGGATACCTGCATGATTACCATCATCATCATACGGATGTGGAGAAACGGCCCTGGTTCTTCCAGTCAATGCTGTTCCTGTTTCTGGCGGCAATGTATGGCCTCATTTCATCCGACAATCTGTCCTGGATGTTCTTTTTCTGGGAGATCACAAGCACCATCTCATTCCTGCTTATCGGATATACTAAGAAGCCGGAGGCCGTAACAAACAGCTTCAGGGCGCTGTGGATGAACCTTCTGGGGGGATGCGGTTTCACAGTAGCCATACTTTACGGTACTTTCGTATACGGAAATTCCAGTCTTATGGACTTAATACAGATGGGCGAGACAAAAGCAGGTATCGTGATACCCGTTGCATGTCTTGCCTTCGCGGCGTTTACCAAGAGTGCTCAGATGCCCTTTTCTCGCTGGCTCCTGGGGGCCATGGTGGCACCTACTCCTTCCTCGGCATTGCTGCACTCGGCAACAATGGTTAAAGCCGGGGTATATCTTCTGATAAGGATATCTCCTCTCATGACCGGAAATCTGGCGGGAGTCATGGTTACCACGGTGGGAGGCTTCACTTTCTTCGCTGCATCGCTTTTGGCAATATCACAGAGCGACGGAAAGAAGGTTCTGGCGTATTCGACCATTTCAAACCTCGGACTTATCACAGCCTGCTCCGGCGTAGGACAGCCGGCGGCTACCTGGGCAGCAATAATGCTGCTTTTGTTCCACGCAGTTTCAAAGTCTCTTATGTTCCTCTGTGTCGGTGCTGTTGAAAATGCCACCGGAAGCAGGGATATAGAGGATATGCACGGAATGATCGTAAAGATGCCGAAGATGGCCTTTGTCATGACAGTTGCTATCTGCGGAATGTTCCTGGCACCCTTTGGTATGCTGGTGGCAAAGTGGGCCGCTCTTAAAGCCTATATTGATTCAAATAACGTGCTTCTGGTTATCTTCCTGGTCTTCGGATCGGCAACCACCATGTTCTACTGGGGCAAGTGGCTGGGCAAGCTCTTTGCGGTGCTCCACCAGTCAGAAACACTGCGTGACATCATACATAAAAGTGAGTGGCACGTTATGTACATGCTGACGGCTCTTGTTATCACCCTTTGCGCTACTTTCCCCTTCCTTGGGCAGATCTTCATTCAGCCCATGCTTTCGGTGGAATTCGGAGTGCATGTTGGGCAGATAATCAGCTCTGACGACGTTCGTGTAATGCTGATGATGCTTATCATGATAGCGCTGATGCCTGTGCTTGGACTGTTCCTGCTGCTTAACCGTAAAGAAAAGATGACCATGTCTTACATGGCCGGTGCAAATGCCGGAGATGACAGGCACTTTGTGGATGCCTTCGGAGGTATCCGGCCCTCATATCTTTCAAACTGGTATATGAATGATATGTTCGGAGAGGAGAAGATACTCGTACCCTCCCTCTGTGTGGCAGCCGCATTTGTGGTGGTGCTGATGATACTTACCATAGGAGGTGCCCTTTAATGAATGAGATTGTGATGACGATCATTGCCATTGTGGCATTTATAGTATTAGCGCCTGTTGTGGGTTTCTTCCTGGAGGGCTACGACAGAGTAGTTTCCGCGAAACTGCAGAGAAGGCAGGGGCCGCCCTTTTTACAGCCTGTATATGACCTGATAAAGCTGTTTGAGAAGCAGGCCATAGTCGTTAATAATTTTGAAACGGCGCTGGTGCTTGGCTTTACCATATTCACCATTTTCTCGGGATGTATCTTTTTTGCGGGAGGAGACATACTTCTGGTATTCTTTGCCTTTTCCCTGGCTGATATGTTTCTGGTGCTGGCGGCTTCCAGCGCGAATTCGCCCTATTCTTCCCTGGGTTCCCAGAGAGAATTCATACAGATGATGGCTTACGAGCCTATGACTCTTCTCACAGCCATCGGGTTTTACATGGTCTGCGGAAGCTTCAATGTGTCGGATATCATAAATCAGGATATACCGGCTATCGTCAGGACTCCCGGAGTGTTCCTGGGATATTGTTTTATCCTTATCATAAAGCTTAGGAAATCACCCTTTGATCTTTCCACGTCCCATCATGCCCATCAGGAGATGGTAAAGGGACTTACCCAGGATATAGCGGGAAATGTGCTTGGAATACTTGAACTGGGAGAGATATATGAGGAGGTATTCCTCATGGCCATCGTTGCCCTCTTCTTTATCACAAAGAACCCCTTAAGCTACGTGGTCGGGATCGTTGTTGCCCTTGTCATCTTCTTTATCATGATAGTGATCGACAATGTATTCCCCAGAGTAAAATGGGAAAATATGCTGATAAGCTCCTGGGGTGTTACCCTGGCCCTGGCAGGCAGCAATTTTCTTATTCTCACCATGTTAAAGGTTGCAGGGGTGTAATATAGGAGGATTCTGAATATGAAGATTTCAAAGTCGCCCTGGCTTCTGCACTATGATGCATCCAGCTGTAACGGCTGCGATATAGAGGTTCTGGCGTCCACAACTCCGCGTTTTGATGTGGAGAGATTTGGTATTATCAATACGGGAAATCCCAAACATGCGGATATCATGGTCGTTACCGGAGGCGTAAATAACCAGACAAAACAGGTTGTAAAACAGCTTTATTCACAGATGCCCGAGCCCAAGGTGGTGATCGCGGCAGGGATCTGCGCCTGCGATGGCGGTATCTTTAAGGACTGCTACAATATTTCCGGCGGAGTGGATACGGTCATACCCGTTGACGTCTATGTACCGGGCTGCGCTGTAAGACCTGAGGCTCTTATCGACGGAGTGGTAAAGGCCCTGAAGATACTTGATGAGAAAAGGGAAGCGATGAAGAATCACTCCACCTGCGAAGTCCATTACAGCAAGGCAGAGTAACAGAAAGGAAATAATATCATGGAACAAGAGTTCAGAAGAGTTTCACGACGTACCATCCTTTCCGAAGTGCAGAGCCTGGAGGAAGAGCATTACAGGCTTATACAGATCTGCGCCACCACGGTGGAGGACGGATACGAGATACTATATACCTTCGGCAAGGGTTATGACGAAGTTCAGGTAAAGATACATACCGATGAGGGAGAGCATGTGCAGAGCATAAGCCGTCTGTTCCCTCCGGCATGGCTTTACGAGAATGAGATACATGACCTTCACGGAATTGCCATAGACGGCATAACCCTTGATTTCAGGGGAGGCCTGTACAGGACAGCGGAAAAAGCCCCGTTTGCCCACAAAGAAGAAGCAAAGGAGGGTAAGTAAATGTCATCCAGAAGTGTGATACCCTTCGGACCCCAGCATCCGGTGCTTCCCGAGCCCATCCATCTGGATCTGGTTCTGGAGGATGAAAAGGTCGTGGAGGCGGTTCCTTCCATCGGATTTGTTCACAGGGGACTGGAAAGCCTCGTGACAAAAAAAGATTTCAAGGAGATGGTATATGTTGCGGAGAGGATCTGCGGCATATGTTCCTTCGGCCACGGCTTCGGATACTGCGATGCCGTTGAGCATATAATGGATCTGCAGGTGACGGAAAGGGCAAATTACCTCCGCACCATCCTCTTTGAGCTTTCGAGGATGCACAGCCACATATTATGGCTGGGACTTATGGCTGATGCCTTTGGTTTCGAGAGCTTATTTATGGATACCTGGAGGATCAGGGAGAAGGTCCTGGATATGCTGGAGGCAGCAACCGGCGGCAGAGTCATCTTTTCCATTCTTGATGTGGGGGGCCTGAGACGGGATATTCCCGATGATATGCTGAAGAGCTTCCTTCCGGTTCTGGATGAGATAGAGAAGGAACTGGCCATAGACGTCAAGGCTTTCTTAAATGACAGCGCAGTGAAGTCCAGGCTTTGCGGAGTCGGATACTTAAGCGCCGAGCAGGTGGAGAATCTGGGATGCTGCGGACCCTTCCTGAGAGGCAGCGGGGTTAAGCGTGATTCCAGAAAGCTGGGATATGCGGCGTATGACGATATAGATTTTGAGATCATAACCAGTGAAGACGGTGATACATACGGCAGGACCTTTGTCAGGGCCCAGGAGATCCTCCAGAGTGTCCGGATCATAAGACAGGCCATAGAAAAGGTTCCCGCAGGAGAAGTGATGGTTCCCGTAAAGGGCTTCCCCAAGGGAGAGCATATGACAAGGATAGAGCAGCCCAGAGGCGAGGCCTGCTACTATATCAAGGCCAACGGCACCAAATTCCTCGAGAGAATGAGGGTCAGAACTCCGACCTTTGCCAATATCCCGGCACTTACTGAGACGCTGCAGGGATGTTCACTTTCGGATGTGCCTATTCTGGTGGTTGCCATTGACCCCTGTATCAGTTGTACGGAGCGTTGATCCTGCTTAAGGGCGGCAAACAGAAAAACATGAAGGAGCGGCATTGATAAATAATGAATAATGTGAATTATATCGGCCAGACATTGAAGAATCTTTTTTCGAAGCCTGCCACAGTAAAATATCCCTTTGAGCCCAGAGAATATCCGGAGAGGACAAGGGGTCATGTTGAAAACGATATGGATGTCTGCATACTCTGCGGACTCTGCCAGATGCGGTGTCCTACAGGGGCTATAACCGTGGATAAGAAGGAGCAGACCTGGGCTATAAGGCCTTTTTCCTGTATCCAGTGCAGGTCCTGCGTGGACAATTGTCCGAAGAAATCCCTTTCCATGGGACAGCAGTATCAGGAGCCGGGTTCCGAAAAGATAGAGAAGAAGTTCGATCTTTCGGATAAGCAGAAGGAGGCTCTGGCAGAACAGGCACGTATCGCTGCGGAAAAGGCTGCTGCTGCCAAGGCCGCCATGGAGGCAAAGAAAAAGGCTGAGGCGGAGGCTGCCGCAAAAGCGGCTGATAAACCCGAGGGTTCGGCGGATGCAGGGGTGTGAAAAAAGATGTGCGTAGCGATCCCCGGAAAAGTCATCGCCATCAAGGGGCGCAGGGCCTCGGTTGACTTCAGCGGAAATATTGTAGAAGCGGATGCGGGGTTTGTGGATATAAAGCCGGATGACAGAGTTCTGGTCCATGCGGGCTGTATCATCCAGAAACTCTCGGATGAAGATGCAGACTTCATGGAAGAGTTCCTGGAGGAGATAAGCGCGTTCTAGAAAGCCTTCTCCCTTCGGGAAAATGTGTCAGTGAAGCTGACGGATGAGGGCGTAATTGACAAATACCGACATTCTTTCATATCTAAAAAACTATAACGGTCCGGATGTCCGGCTGATGGAGATCTGCGGTTCACATACCGCTGCGATCGTCAGATCCGGCATCCGGACTGTTTTGTCTGATAAAATAAAGATGATCTCCGGTCCGGGCTGCCCGGTATGCGTGACGGTCACCTCATATATAGACAGGCTTATCGAGCTCTCCGAAAACCCGGAGAATGTGATATGTTCATTCGGGGATCTTCTGAGGGTCCCGGGAAGCCGCGGATGCCTGGAAGAAGCCAAGGCCGGGGGCGGAGACATCAGGATGCTCTATTCTCCCATCGAGATGCTGAAGCTGGCAAAAGATGATGGTTTACATAACTATATCTTCGCGGCTGTGGGTTTTGAGACCACAGCGCCGGTCTATGCATCCCTTATGGAAAGCGCGATTGAAAACGGCGTAAATAATATCAGGCTTTTAACTTCATTAAAGACCATGCCTGAAGTGGTTAAGAGGATCGGAGGAAAGATGGACGGCTATCTGCTCCCCGGCCACGTCTGTACCGTGACAGGTTACGCTCTTTACGAGCCGATAGCAGCGAAGGCGGGAGTGCCCATGGTGGCGGCGGGCTTTGAAGACAGGAATATCCTTCAGGCGGTCTTTGCGCTGGTAAAGCTTAAGGGGAGAGGAGTTGTAAGGAATTTCTATCCATCGGTGGTGACAAGGGACGGAAATACAAAAGCGCTGGAGTCCCTGGACAGGTTCTTTGAAGCCGGAAGCGCTGCCTGGAGAGGGCTCGGCAGCATGGAGGATTCCGGACTGTACCTCCGGAATGAGTATGAGAGATTCGATGCGGGAAGCCGGGATCTTACGGAGGACCGGGAGAATAGCGGCTGCCACTGCTCAAAGGTTATAACCGGTGAAGAGAGGAGCACGGACTGCCCGCTTTTTGGCAAAGCCTGCACACCCTCTGATCCAAAGGGCGCCTGCATGGTGTCCAGAGAAGGGGCCTGCTTTAATGAGTTTATCAACAGATAGAGAATGGCCGGAGGAAAAGTGTAAAAATGAACATAACCCTATCACACGGAAGCGGTGGGGACGCCACCTCAAAGCTTATCGAGGAAGTATTCCGGAGTGAATTACATAATGAATACCTTGACAGGATGGAGGATTCCTCTGTGGTGCCCGGCGGAAAAAGACTGGCCCTCACAACGGATTCCTTTGTGGTGCAGCCCCTTATCTATGATGGCGGGGATATAGGGAGGCTCTCTGTCTGCGGGACGGTGAACGATCTCCTTATGAGCGGGGCCGGGCCAAAGTATCTTACTGCCGGTTTTGTGCTGGAGGAAGGGCTTGATACGGAGCTCCTAAAAAGGATCGTTCATTCCATGGCGGAGACCGCGCAGGAAGCCGGGGTAAAGATCGTTGCCGGTGACACAAAGGTTATAGGACATAAGGGCGGTAAGGATGACAGCCCGGGACTTATCATAAATACTGCCGGTGTAGGTTTTCTCGATGATGCTCTGAATGTGGGAGCGGCCTTTATCAGGGAAGGGGATGCCATTATTTTATCCGGAAATATCGGAGACCACCACGCCGCCATTATGAAAGAACGGCTCAGTATCAGGAACGGAAATATAAAAAGCGATAACGCTCCGTTAAATGAAATGGTGAGGGGACTTTTGGATGGCAAAGTAAAAGTCCACGCCATGAGGGATGTGACAAGGGGCGGCCTCGGAACAGTGCTTAACGAGTTTTCGAGGGAATCGGGCAGCGACATATATATTATAGAAGAAAAGCTCCCGGTGAGTGACGCTGTGAGGGACTTCTCCGCTCTTCTGGGCCTGGACATAATGTATATGGGAAATGAAGGGAAAATGGTATGCGCGGTAGCCGCCGAGGATAAGGAAAGGGCGGTTGACATAATTCGAAGCTCCAGATACGGTGAAGGAGCAACGATCATTGGATATGCGGAAAAACGGGAGACCGCCGGCAAGGGGAAGCTCATCCTGAAAACCGGCATCGGCGGTGAAAGGATAGTGGGGCCGCTGTACGGTGAGGGCCTGCCGAGGATATGCTGAGAACAGAACAAACAGGGAGTACCCGCCATGTGGAAAGCTGATAATTGGAAGGATTACGAAGTAATTGATACATCAAAGGGTGAAAAGCTGGAGCGCTGGGGAAAGTATATCCTTGTACGGCCGGACCCCCAGGTGATCTGGAATACACCACGGAAAAATGCCGGATGGAAGAATCGGAACGGCCATTACCACAGAAGCGTAAAGGGTGGAGGAAGCTGGGAGTTTTTCGATCTTCCGGAAGAGTGGAGTATCTCCTATCACCTGAATAACGCATCAAAAACCTTAAGATTCAATCTGAAGCCCTTCTCCTTTAAGCATACGGGTCTTTTCCCCGAACAGGCGGTAAACTGGGAGTGGATGGCGGAGCGTATAACTAAAGCAGAGAGAGAAGATCCGGGAAGAAAGATCAGGGTCCTGAATCTCTTTGCATACACCGGCGGCGCAACAGCGGCATGCTCTGCGGCGGGAGCCCATGTGACCCATGTGGATGCGTCCAGGGGAATGGTGAACTGGGCAAAGGAAAACTGCAGTCTGTCAGGTATTCCCACGGAGAGACTCAGGTTTTTCGTGGATGACTGTAAAAAGCTGGTGGAGCGTGAGAAACGCCGGGGAAATAAATATGATGGGATACTTATGGATCCGCCTTCCTATGGAAGGGGTCCCAAAGGGGAGATCTGGAAGATCGAAGAGAGTATCTATGACTTTATAGAAGAAACAGAGGGACTTTTAAGTGATGATCCCCTTTTCTTCCTTATAAATTCCTATACCACCGGACTTCAGCCCGCTGTGCTTGATTACATGCTTGGGGCGGTCATAAAGAAAAAAAGAGGCGGGAAAACCTCGGCGGATGAGATAGGGCTGCCGGTTACAGAAAGCGGGCTTATCCTTCCCTGCGGAGCCAGCGGAAGATGGTTTTTGTGAAAGTTTCCCCGGCTGCTCTTAAAACCGGTATTTTAGAAAATAAAAACCGGAAATATTACAAATAAAAGTCCGGAATTACAAAAAAATAAAAAAACTCTTGCATTATCACGGAACTATATGTATAATAGCGTTTGCTGTGACATTGATAGCTATGAAGCGTGAAGTTGCGGAAAAACGGGAAAAGCCCGCAGATCCGGTATCTCCGTGGAGCGAATGTCAAGTCTGGATACTGACGGCAAGTCACTGTAACGTAATAAGTTCCGCGTAAAAATGCGGAGAACAACGGGAATTTGTCCTTTGTGGGTATAGGACACACCCGGAAACGTGTACAGTCACCGCTTGTCGTGCTTGAGAAGTACGAATAAGGAGGCGACTTTTTTTATGCAAAACCAGGTAATGAGAATCATATTAAAGGCCTATGATCATCAGCTGATCGACGCATCGGCAAAGAAGATCATTGAGACAGTCAGAAAGAACGGCTCAGAGGTCAGCGGACCCGTACCCCTTCCCACAAAGAAGGAAGTAGTTACGATCCTTCGTGCAGTACATAAGTACAAGGATTCCAGAGAGCAGTTCGAGCAGAGGACTCATAAAAGGCTTATCGACATCATCCAGCCCACACAGAAGACTGTCGATGTGCTTTCAAGGCTTGAGATGCCCGCAGGTGTCTATATCGACATCAAAATGAAACAGAAATAAGAAGGCTGTATGAATGTTCCGGAAAGCATGTTAAACGGGCAGTGCAGAAGCGGGATATTCCAATGCAGAACAGAAAGGTGAAGAAATGACTAAGGCTATTTTAGCGAGGAAGATCGGCATGACCCAGATCTTCGACGAGAACGGCGTGGTTACTCCGGTAACCGTACTGGAAGCCGGTCCCTGCACCGTAACCCAGGTCAAGACCGTTGAGAACGACGGCTACAATGCGGTACAGGTAGGGTTTGGAGAGATCAAGGACAAGGTTATCGAGAAGGATGCCGGCGGACACAAGAAGATCGCCCATCCCCACGGAACCACAAAGGCAATGGCAGGCCACTTCAAGAAGGCCGGCACCGAGAGCAGGAAATTCGTTCGGGAGTTCAGATTTGACAATGCTTCCGAGTATCAGCTCGCTCAGGAGATAAAGGCCGACATCTTTGCGGCGGGAGATTTCGTTGATGCTACCGCTATCAGCAAAGGTAAGGGCTTCCAGGGCACCATCAAGAGACTGGGACAGCACAGAGGACCCATGAAGCACGGTTCCAAGTTCCACCGTCATCAGGGATCAAACGGCGCATGTTCAAGCCCCAGCCGCGTGTTCAAGGGCAAGGGAATGCCCGGACACATGGGATCAAAGAAGATCACAGTACAGAATCTTGAGATCGTACGTGTAGATGCCGAGAAGAATCTGCTCCTTGTAAAGGGCGCAGTTCCCGGAGCAAAGAAGGCCCTTGTAACAATAAAAGAGACAGTCAAGGGAAATAAATAATCTTAAGGAAAGGAGGAAAAGAGAAAATGGCTAGTGTATCTGTTTACAACATGGAAGGCAAGGAAGTCGGAAATATCGAACTTTCTGATGAAGTCTTCGGTGTAGAGATAAATGAGAACCTTGTTCACCAGGCAGTGTTAAAGCAGCTCGCTGATAACCGTCAGGGAACACAGAAGGCAAAGACACGTTCCGAAGTATCCGGCGGCGGCAGAAAGCCCTGGAGACAGAAGGGAACAGGTCATGCCCGTCAGGGTTCAACAAGATCGCCCCAGTGGACACACGGCGGCATGGTATTCGCTCCCGTTCCGAGAGATTATTCCATAAAGATGAATAAGAAGGAAAAGAGGTACGCATTAAAGAGCGCACTCACCAGCAGGGTTCAGGAGGAGAAGTTCATTGTTCTCGACGAATTAAAGCTGGATGGGATCAAGACAAAGAAGTTTGCGGAGGTGCTGAACGCCCTTAAGGTCAATAAGGCCATCGTCATTCTTGACAGCATGGACCAGAATGCGATCCTCTCTGCAAGGAACATTCCCGATGTCATCACGGCTCAGGTCAACACCATCAATACCTATGACATCATGAAATACAACACTGTCATCACCACGAAGGCAGCTGTTCAGAAGCTTGAGGAGGTATACGCATAATGGCAGACATTAAATACTATGACGTTATACTGAAGCCTGTGGTGACTGAGAAGTCCATGACCGGACAGGCGGAAAAGAAGTACACCTTCCTTGTTAACCCCGAGTCGAACAAGTCACAGATAGCTGAGGCTGTTGAGAAGATGTTTGACGGAGCAAAGGTTAAAAAGGTTAACACCCTGAATATCCAGGGAAAGAAGAAGAGGAGAGGCCTGGTAGTCGGAAAGACAGCAAAGAAGAAGAAGGCCATCGTAACACTCACCGATGATTCAAAGGACATTGAGATATTCAGCGGACTTTGATCAGATGAAAAAGGAGAAAGATTATGGGAATAAAATCATATAACCCCTATACCCCCTCAAGGAGGGCAATGACGGGGTCCGATTTTGCCGAGATCACGAAGAAGACACCCGAGAAGAGTCTGATCGTGAGACTTCCTAAGAATTCAGGAAGAAATAATCAGGGCAAGATCACCGTTCGCCACAGAGGCGGCGGAGCAACGATCAAGTACAGAATGATCGACTTTAAGAGGAACGACAAGGACGGGATACCCGCCATCGTAAAGGGGATCGAGTATGACCCCAACAGAACGGCAAACATCGCACTTCTGTTTTATGAAGACGGAGAGAAGAGATACATACTCGCTCCCGAAGGACTCAAGGTAGGACACAAGATCGTAAACGGAAGCGAGGCGGAAATAAGGATTGGCAATTGCCTTCCCTTAAACGACATCCCGGTAGGTACCAATGTCCACAACATCGAGCTTCATCCCGGCAGGGGCGGACAGATGGTACGTTCGGCAGGAACAAGCGCCCAGCTTATGGCTAAAGAAGGCAAGTACGCAACACTGCGTCTTCCCTCCGGCGAGATGAGAATGGTTCCCATCGAGTGCAGAGCAACTATCGGAACAGTAGGCAATATCGATCACAGCCTTATCAATTACGGTAAAGCAGGACGTATTCGCCACATGGGCATCAGGCCCCATGTACGTGGTTCGGTCATGAACCCCAATGACCATCCCCACGGAGGTGGTGAGGGACGTTCACCCATCGGTCGTCCCGGACCCTGCACACCTTGGGGTAAGCCTGCTCTTGGTCTTAAGACCAGAAAGAAGAAGAAGGCTTCCAACAAGATGATCGTAAGAAGAAGAAACGGTAAAGCTCTTAACGCATGATAAACGGTGCCCTGTAGGGCATCACAGGACATATAGGAGGAAGATCAATGTCGCGTTCACTTAAAAAGGGACCTTTCGCGGACGCAAGTCTCTTAAAGAAGGTTGATGAGATGAATAAGGCTGACAGCAAGGACGTAATAAAGACCTGGTCACGCCGTTCCACCATCTTCCCTTCCTTTGTGGGACATACAATCGCAGTTCACGACGGAAGAAAGCACGTTCCCGTATATATCACCGAAGATATGGTCGGACATAAGCTCGGTGAATTCGTAGCAACAAGGACATACAGAGGACATTCAGGCAATTCGACATCTGTAAAGTAAGGATAAACTGAAAGGAGGTTAAATCCGATGGCAAAAGGACATCGTTCCCAGATCAAAAGAGAAAGAAATGCAAATAAGGATGAGAGACCCTCAGCAAAGTTATCCTACGCAAGGATTTCGGTACAGAAAGCCTGCTTTGTGCTCGATGCAGTAAGAGGCAAGAGCTACGAGGAAGCAAAGGGTATTCTCACATATAATCCGAGATACGCTTCAGGAGTTATCCTGAAACTCATAGAATCTGCAGCAGCAAACGCCGAGAACAACAAGGGACTGAACAGAAGTGATCTCTACATAGCTGAGTGCTATGCCACACCGGGCCCCATAATGAAGAGGATACAGCCCAGGGCTCAGGGCAGGGCATACAGGATAGAGAAGAGAATGTGTCATCTCAATGTTGTACTGGATGAGAAAAAGTAAGGGAGGTTCCACAGAATGGGTCAGAAAGTTAATCCCCACGGCTTAAGAGTAGGCGTTATAAAAGACTGGGATTCAAAGTGGTACGCAGAAGGTGATTTCGCGGACTATCTTGTAGAAGATTATGAAATAAGGAAATATCTGAAGAAAAATCTCTATGCCGCAGGTATTTCAAAGATTGAGATCGAAAGGTCAGCCGGAAAGGTAAGAGCAACGGTATTTACCTCAAAGCCCGGTATCATCATCGGTAAGAGTGGTAAGGATATTGAAAAGACCAAGTCGATCCTTCAGAGGAAGACAGGAAAGAACATAGATATAGACATCAAGCAGATCAAGCGTCCCGACATGGATGCACAGCTGGTAGCAGAGAACATCGCACAGCAGCTTGAGAACCGTGTATCTTTCCGCCGCGCCATGAAGTCTGCAATGCAGAGGACGATAAAGAACGGCGCCAAGGGTATCAAGGCATCTGTTTCCGGCCGTTTAGGCGGAGCTGATATCGCCCGCAGGGAGTTCTATTCAGAAGGAACCATCCCTCTTCAGACTTTAAGGGCTGACATCGACTACGGATTTGCCGAGGCCGATACCACATATGGAAAAGTAGGTGTGAAGGTTTGGATCTACAAGGGTGAGATCCTTCCCGGTAAGAATAAGCAGGAAGCAGGAGCTTCTGCCGGTAGAGAAGGGAGAGATCAGTAATGTTAATGCCGAAGAGAGTAAAGCATCGTAAGCAGATGCGTGGTTCCCTTAGAGGAAAAGCAAACAGCGGCAATACAATAACATACGGAGAGTACGGTATAGTTGCTCTCGAGCCTGTATGGGTCCGCTCAAATCAGATAGAAGCAGCCCGTGTGGCTATGACAAGATACGTGAAGCGTGGCGGTAAGGTCTGGATCAAGATCTTCCCCGACAAGCCCGTAACTGCCAAGCCCGCAGAAACCCGAATGGGTTCCGGTAAAGGAGCAGTTGATTACTGGGTAGCTGTTGTAAAGCCAGGACGTGTAATGTTCGAGATAGCGGGAGTTCCCGAGGATACAGCGAGAGAGGCATTACGTCTCGCATCCCACAAGCTTCCCTGCAAATGCAAGATCGTAAGCAAGGAAGACCTTCTTGAACAGGTTAAATTAAAAGGCGGTGACATCTGATGAAAACTGATAACTACGTTAAGGAATTAAGAGATAAATCGGTTTCCGAGCTTGGTGAAGCGTTAACGGCAGCAAAGAAGGAACTTTTCAATCTTAGGTTCCAGAATGCAACGAATCAGCTGGATAACACAAGCAGGATCAAGGAAGTTAGAAAGAACATTGCCAGGATACAGACGGTTTTGACCGAGAGCGCGGCAAAGTCCTGAGGATCTGATTAAAGAAGGAGACCAAAATTATGTCAGAAAGAAATCTTAGAAAGACACGTACCGGCAAGGTAACGAGCAATAAGATGGATAAGACCATCACCGTGGCCGTTGTCGATAACGTAAGGCATCCGCTTTACAAGAAGATAGTAAAGAGAACCTACAAGCTTAAGGCTGAGGATGCAAATAATGAGTGCAATATCGGTGATACCGTTACGGTTATGGAGACAAGACCTTTGAGCAAGACCAAGAGATGGAGGCTTGTCGAGATCATCGAAAGAGCTAAGTAACTTAGGGTGAAAGGAGTTTTAGCATGGTACAGCAGGAAACCAGATTAAAAGTCGCAGATAATACCGGCGCTAAGGAAATCCTTTGCATCAGA